>JAYTTM010000482.1:0-1665 GCA_043745055.1 Chitinophagaceae bacterium
TACAACATGGAGCAGGCCCTGGCAAAGTTGCCGATAAAGGAATTGGCTTCAGATACAGATAAAGCTGCATTAATCCAATCGCTTGAAAAAGGTAACCGGCAGGCAGTAACTTTTGTGCAGGAGGGAAAGGAACAACGGCATTTTATTGAAGCCAATCCTCAGTATAAAAACATTACAGTGTATGATGGCAATATGCAACGGGTAGTAAACAGCCAGGCACAAAAAGAAAAGGAATCGCAGGGCCAGTCAGTAAAGCAGGATTCAAAGAAAGAAGTAAAGGCCGGTGATGATGAAAGTGATGCGGCACCTAAGAACGGGCAGAAATCAAAGAAAAAAAAAGGAGTTTCAGTTTCTTAAAATGAAATGGTGTTTGTGATGGATGATAAAGTGTTGCTGGTGGATTTCTTTAAAGCCATAGAAGATGACCCACGGGTTAATAGTAGGCATGTAAGCCTCTACGTATCGTTATTTCAATTTTGGATAAATAAAGAAGAAGGAAATCCATTGGAGTTATTCAGCAAGGAAGTAATGGGGTTTTGCAAGATTTCTGCCAGTAGCACTTATCATAAAACCATTCGGGAGTTGCATGAGTTTGGCTACATCAATTACGACCCATCATTTAGTCATAATAAAAGAAGCTTGATTTGTTTAACAAAAATTGAAAACCATGATAAAAAGTGAAGCCCGGTAAGGGCTTTTATTTTAATATAATAAAAAGGAGGTGTGAAATGGAAATGTGTGAAAGTGGAAAACTAACTCCCGAAAAAGCAATCGAAATACTAAATAAAAACGGTAAAGTGGTAACTTTGGAAGAGGCAAAAGCAATGCTGGAATTCTTACAGCTTTTAGCCGTTATTATCGTTAATCAATACCTACGCAGATGAAACAAGTCGCAGATTTATACATTAGGGTAAGCACCGATGAACAGGCCGATAAGGGCTATTCTCAAAGAAATCAGGATGAGATGTTGCGGAAATTTTGCGGCATCAATAATATTGAAGTTCGAAAAGCAATCTTTGAAGACCATTCAGCAAAAACATTCAACCGCCCCCGCTGGAAGGAATTGCTGATTGATTTAAAAAAAGCAAAACAAACTCCGGATATAATCCTATTTACAAAATGGGATAGATTTAGCAGGAATGCCGGGGATGCCTATCAAATGATAAATATGCTGCGGAAATTGGGTGTTGAGCCACAAGCTATAGAACAACCACTAGATTTATCTATTCCTGAAAATAAAATGATGCTGGCCTTTTACCTGGCAGCACCAGAAGTTGAAAACGACCGCAGAGCTCTAAATGTATTTTTTGGTATGAGGAGGGCTAGAAAAGAAGGTCGCTACATGGGGCTTGCTCCTTATGGCTATATTAATAAAACAGATGATGGTGGAAGGAAATATATTTCTCCTTTTGATAATGAAGCCGATATTTTAAAATGGGCTTTCAGGGAAATTTCAAAAGGGGTGTATAATACTGAGCAGGTTTACAAAGAGGCGAAACAGAAAGGTCTAAAATTGTCTAAAGCAGTTTTCTGGACCTGCATCAGGAACCCCTTGTACTGCGGAAAAATATTTTTGCCCAAACATAAAGATGAGGAAAGTAGATTTGTCCGGGGACTTCATGAGCCAATTATTACAGAGGAACTGTATTATGAAGTTCAGGATGT
>JAYTTM010000483.1:0-1665 GCA_043745055.1 Chitinophagaceae bacterium
AGGCAGATAAGATTTTTTTTACTTTTAAATAACCAACTATTAGTTTGGTGCCTTTGCCTACTGCATCTCCTTTAATATTGTTCCATTGTTTTAAGGTGGTTACTGGTAGCTTGTTGTATGTTGTAGCAATGTGGTACAACCCTTCTTTTTCTTTCACCGTATAATAAACTGGTACCAATGATTCGTCTGCTGTAGCATCGTTGGTTTGTGAAAAATTAACAACAGTTAGTGGAACTTTTATAACTTGATTTAGAGTAAGTCCTTTTTCTAATACTAATTTATTAAAAGGAGCTATTTCTTTGGGACTGACATTGAATAACCTCCCAATGCTGTAATAGTTTTCTTTTGGTGCAACAGTATGATTGAGATACAGGTTAGGAGATACTCCTTCAACCATTAAAGTTTTTTTTTGAGCAATCGATAACAACGGGGCCAGCAATAATATGATTAATAAGCGCTTCATGTTTTCTTAAATTTTCTCGTTGGCAAAGATGGGTAATTTTTTCTGTTGCAGGTGCTATTACTTGTTAAGAATCCGCCACTCTTTAGGATAATAATTGTTGATGCGATTAGCTAAAACCTTCATCCAGCCCAATGGCAACTGCTTGTAGGTTAGTAATGCCCAGCCTTTTATGGAGCTGTCAATTTTAATTTCCTGTCTGCGTAAATATTGTAAAGCAATTTCTCTTTCTGTATCTATTGCATTTAAAGATGGGATAAGAATAGTGCTAAGTGCAAGCTGATGGTCGGGAATTAATTCAGTCCTCATTATTTGCCCCAGCTTTATACCAGCTTTTTTTATGTAAAGATTAGACTGAATTATTGCTACCTCATTTTCCAGCTGCAAGGGTATGGCAAAGGCTTCTACACCTTGCTGAATAAAATAATGAGCTGCTGGATTTTGTAAAAAGGGACTCACCACATCCACTTCCTTTTTACTAAGTTTCTCTCCATACTTTTTAGATAGTTGCCTGTTATTATCTGTATCGCTTTTGCCTGTTTTTTTAAATGCAGCGATAAAAAATCCTTCACCTTTTACTTTGTCGGGGTAAAAACGATAACCATGAGCCTGGTGTTTTTCAGATTGAGTTGCTACAATGCCCCAGTTTTTATCAATTGATAATTGGCAGCTTTCCATTTGCATGGTTTCAATCAGCCAGTCTGCAATTACTTCATTTTCGGCTGTTGAATAGGAGCAGGTAGAATAAATTAATGTACCTCCTTCTTTTAGTGAGGGTAAAGCATCCGTTAAAATCCTTTGCTGGCGCAGACTACAGCCTTCAACATGCGGCTCATTCCATTCATTGATGGCATTGGGGTCTTTTCTAAATAAGCCGCTCCCACTGCAGGGGGCATCCACTACCATCACATCGAAAAAATTGGGCAACCGCTGAAAATGGGCAGGATCGTTGTTGGTGACAACCACATTGGCAGCGCCCCATTTGGTAATGTTTTCTGCCAAAATTGTTACCCTGTTTTTAATTAACTCATTACATACCAGTAAGCTTTCTTTACTGATAAGCGACTGTATCAACGTTGATTTACCACCTGGTGCCGCACACAGGTCCAATACTTTTATAGGGTTAGATAAATCGGTTGTTTGTAGTAATGCCTGTTCAAGAAACATACTGCTGGCTTCCTGCACATAATAAGCACCTGCATGAA
>JAYTTM010000484.1:0-1664 GCA_043745055.1 Chitinophagaceae bacterium
TATGAGTGTTTACATTTGCGCAGCAAAGATAATTTTAACAAACAATTCAACCATGACAGAACAAGATATAATTAAGGCGCTTAGCAATGTTCAGGAACCGGACCTTGGAAAAGACCTGGTAACGCTTAACATGGTAAAAGATATTGCAATTGAAGGAAACAAAGTTTCCTTTACCGTGGTACTTACCACACCGGCATGTCCGTTGAAAGACATGATAATGAATGCCTGCATTAATGCTATTAAAATATTGGTGAATAAAGAAGCGCTGGTAACCGTAAATTTTACAAGTAACACCAGCAGCAATCGCAAAGACACGGGTAATATATTAACAGGTGTAAAAAATATCATTACAGTAGTTAGTGGCAAAGGAGGGGTGGGCAAAAGTACTGTAGCAGCTAATTTTGCCCTGGCACTTTCTCAGGGCGGAGCAAAAGTAGGGTTAATGGATGCAGATATATACGGCCCCAGCCAGCACATAATGTTTGGTGTAAGGGGCGAAAGGCCGTTGATGAAAGATGATGGTAGTGGAAAGGGTAAGATTGTACCAATAGAAAAATTTGGTATTAAAATGATGAGCATAGGCTTGCTGGTAGATGAAAAGCAAGCGGTGGTTTGGCGTGGCCCGATGGTAAGCAGTGCCATCAAACAATTTGTAAGCGAAGTAGATTGGGGCGAGCTGGATTATTTAATAATAGATATGCCGCCAGGCACGGGCGATATTCATTTAACCATCGTTCAAACGGTACCGGTAACAGGCGTCATTGTAGTAACAACTCCGCAATTGATAGCGTTGGCCGATGCTAAAAAAGGTATTGCCATGTTTGGTCAGGCACAACTGAAAGTGCCAGTGATAGGGCTGGTTGAGAATATGAGCTATTTTACGCCGGAAGAATTACCTGATAATAAATATTACCTTTTTGGAAAAGATGGCGGTAAAAACCTGGCAGAAGAATTTGATATTCCTTTCCTTGGGCAAATACCCATTGTACAAAGTATTAGGGAGGGTGGCGACAGAGGTATTCCTGCTATGGTAAGTGATGATGAAATTTCTAAAAAAGCCTTTATGGAATTTACTGCCAATGCTGTAAGGGGAATTGCCATGCGCAACGCCAATATTGCACCAACCGAAATACAGAAAATTACCCAATTTGCCTAAAAGCAAAATAGAAATTATATTTTTTTGAAACCAGCTTTTGAATAAAAATGTAACATCGTTGTGTCACTCACTTGTACGGCATATTATTATTCAGCAATGCAATCTTTAGTTAGTAAGTACATGATGCTTTTTGCTGCTGCATGTTTAATTGTATCCTGCTCTTCAATAAAACAGTCAGCAGCTATGAATGGTAAACGGTCAACCTCCAACGCACACGCTAGTATTTTTGATAAGCAAGGGCATCGTGGTTGCCGTGGCCTTATGCCGGAGAATACCATCCCTGCTATGTTACATGCTATTAACTTAGGTGTAACCACCCTTGAAATGGATATTGTTTTTACAAAAGACAGCGTAGCCATATTATCTCATGAGCCATTTTTTAATCACGAAATAACTACCAAACCAGCTGGAAGTTTTGTTAGTGAAAAGGAGGAAAAGCTATTCAACATTTATCAAATGAGTTATGCAGAAACGCAACTATTTGACGTTGGGTTAAAAGCGCATCCAC
>JAYTTM010000485.1:0-1663 GCA_043745055.1 Chitinophagaceae bacterium
TGGGTATAAAATTAAGGGTGATGCATTTACTGAGGTAAACATCAAGCATCATATCATGGAGAAAAAATTGATTTAGCCTGCAACTGTTTAAAGAAATAACCAATACTTTTATTCATATTTCAACAATTTTTTATAGAATAATTAGTTTTAGACATATAAGCTTCGTGTGCGTTGAAGTCTATTTACTTTTTTCTTTATAAAAAATTTGAATTATGAAAACCAAATTTTTCAGTTTTGCTTTATTATTTTTTATAACGCATCTATCTTTTGCCCAAAAAGACACCTGTAAAATTGGTGTTTACGTCAATTGCATTTATGATTTTAACCTCGCCGAAAAAAGCTATATGGCTGATTTTTGGATGTGGATGAATTATACAAATGATAGCCTGCATTTTGAAAACAATCTGGATATTCCCAATAGCAAAAACTACGATTTCACACATTTTTCGCATCAAAAACTTAAAGGGATTAACTGGGCAACCCAAAAATGCAAGACACAATTAATACACCAGTGGGATGTTTCAAACTACCCATTCGATAAGCAGAAGCTAACCATTGTGATTGAGGAAACAGAAAAAGACACTACAGAATTAATTTATAAAGCGGATACTAAAAATTCCAAACTAGACCCTTGCTTTACAACTGCTGAATGGAATATTGAAAGCTTTAAAGTAGCCGAGAAAATAAGGACATATGCAACTACTTACGGTAATCCAATTTTAGAAGGAAACAGTAGTTATTCGCAAATTCAAGCCGAAATAAATATAAACCGCAATCACAGTTGGCTTTTATTACTTAAAATGCTTACCGGAGCTTATGTAGCATTTATGATATCCTGTATGGTATTTTTTGTGTCTTCCGAGAACCAGGATTCACGTTTTGGGTTATGTGTTGGTGGGTTGTTTGCTGCCATCGGTAACAAATATATTACCGAATCTGTTGTGCCTTCTTCAAATGCTTATTCTCTAATCGACAAAGTCCATCATCTTACATTTGGTTTTATTCTTATCATTATTGTAATTTGTATTTTTTCTTTGAGGCTTTATCAATCGGAAGATGGAGAAAAAAAGAATAAATCGTTTAGAATAGACAAGATATCTTTTTGGATTGTGTTAATTACTTTTATTGTAACCAATATTATACTGGTAATGCTTGCTCTACAAAAATAAACTAGTGTTATGTATATGCACTCCGCTTGTAATTAAATGAGATTTGATGCTGCATTGTTAACCCTGTTGGTATTAAATCAGCCCAATCTCTGCCGTTTTTGCGCCGCTGGCCAACAACCATAGCTTTACTTATCGGTTTACGCAGAAATAATAAACGCTTTTTTAGTTCTAAAGGAATATTTTGGTTGCTTAAATATGAACTATTTTCCCGGTGCGGCATTTTGAAATACACACTATTTTATTTTGGCAGTTAAAATTTTTCTGGCAGCGTTTACATCCTCATTTGCAAATGCGTCTTTGGGTACAATAAAAAATGACCTGCTGTCAAAATACAAATGAAAAAAATGCGGGCTCTCCATTAAAGCACTGAATGCAGACCACTCCCAGCTTCTGCTGCCCCTGTCGTTTTCAATTATAAAGGAATTGTTTCCCAGTGTTGCTATAAATTCATCTTTAAAAGTTGCAGACTTTCTATAGATAATAAAGGGTAATAA
>JAYTTM010000486.1:0-1662 GCA_043745055.1 Chitinophagaceae bacterium
TTTTTGAGCGAAGCGATTAATCAACCGAACCTCATAAGCGAACTACTTACTCGAAGATAGGGCAGTACCCGACAATAAAAAGTAAGAGGAGTTGACTAGTGTTGGGCTATTATTGTCGTTTCGCCCGTCTTTATATTCAACATTAACCACTTTACATCAACAACTGAAGACAGTAAATGTGACACCATTATAAAAAATTATCACCAATGTTTGTAACACTTTGAAAAACATATCAATTTTTCTTTACCCAACAAATTATTGGACTATAACAAAAGCACCTTTACAATTGTAGCTCAATATAAAAATTAGCCATGCTTCAGCAAATCTCACCCTGCTGCGGCGGGTTTTGTATCTTTGCCCGATGACGGATAATAAACAAAACATACGCCACCTGGGTTTGGAAGAGTTGGCTACCTATTTTGCATCCCTGGGCGAAAAGAAGTTCAGGACCAAACAGGTGTATGAGTGGATATGGAAAAAAAATGCTCAAGGATTTGATGATATGACGGATGTATCGAAGGAACTGCGTACTAAAATGGCAGATAAATTTTCTTTTCCTTCGCTTACGGTAAATGCTACACAA
This sequence comes from Chitinophagaceae bacterium, assembly GCA_043745055.1. Classification (GTDB taxonomy): domain Bacteria; phylum Bacteroidota; class Bacteroidia; order Chitinophagales; family Chitinophagaceae; genus Ferruginibacter. The sequence continues at coordinate 584 of JAYTTM010000486.1, forward strand.
TTCAGCAGTGATGGTACCATTAAATCGAGGTTTCAAACTTTTGATGGTTACATGATTGAAGGGGTATTGATACCTACAGAAAAAAGAAATACCGCTTGTGTATCTTCTCAAATTGGTTGCAGCCTTACCTGTAAATTTTGCGCCACTGGTAAAATGGAACGCAAACGCAACCTAGACTTTGATGAGATCTACAACCAGGTTGCACTCATCAACGAACAGTCGGAAAAGAGTTTTAATAAAAAATTATCCAACGTTGTTTATATGGGTATGGGCGAGCCTTTGCTCAATTATAAAAATGTGTTGAAATCGATTGAACGGTTAATTGCAAATGATGGATTAAACATGAGCCCCAAACGGATTACAGTTTCCACCGCAGGTGTTGCAAAAATGATTAGGCAACTGGGAGATGATAAAGTACGCTTTAACCTTGCCCTTTCGCTACATGCTGCTGATGATAAAAAAAGGGATAGCATTATGCCTATCAACGAGAGCAATACCATTGCCGAGCTGATTAAGTCTTTGAATTATTTTTATGATAAAACCAAAAACGATATTACCCTGGAATACATCCTGTTTAAAGACCTGAATGATTCTTTGGAAGATGCCGAACACCTGGTAAAAATTTACCGGCAAATACCAACGCATCTGGTGAATGTAATTGAATACAATCCAATTGAAGGAGTTTCATTTACCAAACCTGATGAAGATAGAACCAATACATTTACAGATTATCTTGCCCATCATCGGGTTAATGTAAGAGTAAGAAGAAGCCGTGGTAAAGATATTGATGCTGCATGCGGACAGTTGGCTAATAAGTAAATGGTTCTCTTGAATTTTTATAGATCTATATGTCAAGGTTGACTGTTTTATGAATTGCACAGCCCTTCAGGGCAGTGATTGAAGAGATTATTATTTTTCCGGGCTATAGAAAAAATAATGTTTGGGCTAAAGCCCGGATGCTATTTTGATTTTATCTCCTCGCCCTGAAGGGCGAGGCAATTCAAAAGGGCGAGGCAATTCAAAAGGGCGAGGCAATTCAAAAGGGCGAGGCAATTCAAAAGGGCGAGGCAATTCAAAAG
>JAYTTM010000487.1:0-1654 GCA_043745055.1 Chitinophagaceae bacterium
GTCAGTCGAAAAAGTAATAACTAATCAGGGGTCAAAATTATCAGATATCAGACATCCTACATCAGACATAATTTATGCATTTACAAAGACGAAACAGAATACTTAGACAGTCTGCCTCTATTAGATCCCTGGTGGCAGAAACAATATTAACTCCCAGCGATTTTATTGCGCCGTTGTTTATTGATGAGGGTAAAAATGTTGCTTTTGAAATCCCTTCTATGCCTGGCTACTACAGATTCTCAATAGACAATATGGTAAAAGAGGTAAAAGATATGTGGAGTATGGGAATAAAAAGTGTCTTGCTTTTTGTAAAAGCTCCCGATGTATTAAAAGACAATACAGGTAAAGAAGCATGGATCCCTGATGGCTTGATGCAACGAAGTATCAAAGCCATAAAGGATGCGGTACCAGAAATGTATGTGATGACGGATGTAGCATTGGATCCATATTCTATTTATGGTCATGATGGCATTGTGGAAAATGGAGAAATAGTAAATGATCCTACCGTAGAAGCCTTGGTAAAAATGAGTTTAAGCCATGCTACTGCAGGTGCAGATATGGTAGCACCCAGCGATATGATGGATGGAAGGATTGGTGCTATTCGGGAAGCTTTTGAGCAAAACAATTTTACTAAAACCGGCATCATGGCGTACAGCGCAAAATATGCCTCTTGCTTTTACGGCCCGTTTAGAGATGCATTGGATAGTGCCCCGGGCTTTGGAGATAAAAAGACTTACCAGATGGATTTTGCCAACCGAATTGAAGCAATAAAAGAGGCCTTGATGGATATAGAAGAAGGGGCAGATATTGTAATGGTAAAGCCCGGATTACCTTATCTGGATATTGTACGTGAAGTAAAAAATGCAGTTGATGTTCCCGTGAGTGTGTATAATATCAGCGGCGAATATGCTATGATAAAAGCAGCCGCTAAAATGGGATGGATAAATGAAGACAAAGCAATTATAGAAACCCTCACAGCTTTTAAAAGGGCAGGTGCTGATTTGATTGCAACTTATTTTGCTAAAGATGCGGTGAGGCTGCTTGGTTAGTTTCACGCAAAGACGCTAAAAAGTAAAGAAGCAAAGTTTTGTTTCTCTATTTTTCTTAAATCTTTTACGTGAAGATGCAGAGCTAGTTTTCAAGGAAAGATGCTTAAAGGCAAAGAGGCAAAACTTTGCTTTTTGTTTTTCCTTTGCTTCTTTGCGTGAAAAAAAATAGTGGACAAAGATGAATAATGATATCAGTACAAGAGTGCGACGCCAATGAAGTTGAATAAAGTATTAATGCTGATTACAAAATAAAAATCATGTACCAAAAAAGCAAAGAACTATTCGAAAGAGCACAACATTCAATTCCCGGTGGAGTAAATTCTCCGGTAAGAGCTTTTAAAAGTGTAGGAGGCACACCTGTATTTATGAAAAGCGCTAAGGGCGCTTACTTACATGATGTGGATGGCAATAAATACATTGATTACATCGCCTCCTGGGGGCCAATGATTTTGGGACATGCATACGTACCTGTGGTGAAAGCCATTCAGGAATATGCCAATTATTCTTCTTCGTATGGTGCGCCTACCGAACTTGAAATTAATATGGCCGAGCTCATTATTAGCATGGCCCCCAATGTAGATTTAATCCGCATGGTAAGCAGTGGC
>JAYTTM010000488.1:0-6009 GCA_043745055.1 Chitinophagaceae bacterium
GTACTTAATACTGTTAGCCGTGCTCGTGGTGCCGATAGCCCAATCCCTGTATTGCCATTTCCCAGGACGGTCAATCTTTCGCCAAGAGTACCAGCTTCGTCCCTGGTGTAAAAAACCATTCTTGCTGCATTACTTGTTTCATATACATCACCAATAAACCCTAATCTTTTTTCGGTACCCGGCACACCCTGCGATGCCCAGGTAATGCCACCTGCAGAGCCACTGGTGCCATTTGTAGAAAGTATTAGATGAGATTGAATATTACTGCCAGTATTTAGGTTACTTATTTCCGTTATTTTGTTATTACCCCCGTGCCCATAAGCAGCTGGTGCAGTTGTGCCAATACCAACATTGCCGGCATTATTATTATAAATATCATTGCCGTTAACCGACCAGTAATTAGTGGAACTGCCTGATGACAGGACATTCCAAGCAGTGCCGTTATGAAACCAAAGCCCATTGGTGGTAATGTCAAAAACAATTAATCCTTTTGCCGGGGTTGCAATAGCAGTTCGCTGGGCAGTCGTCATTCGTGGAATGAGCAAACCTTTGTTGATACTTTTTATATCAAGCATTGCACTGGCATTAGGTAGTGATGCATCTGTATTGATGGCTACACTTTGGGCAGCAGCAATAAAGCCGCTAAAGAAAACAAATGAAATGCAAATCAAATTTTTCATGTAAATTATTTGAGGTGAGATTTTATAATTTCAGGGTATCAATTTGTATTTGTTTTTCAATGACTAATTACTTTTTCTGTATGGCTTTAAACAGCGGCACTACAAATTTACCATTACGAAAATCAGATAAGACATTGTCCTAATTACTTCCTGCATATATATGCGGTTCATTTTTTATCAATGCGTCACAGTTAATTTAAAACCAGGTTTTACATTCACTGAAGCCCCGGGTGCCACTTTAATACTTCTGCAGATAGCAGATGTGGAATTTACCGTTACGATGCCCGAATTAACAATCGCATCAGTATTGGCATCAGGCACCTTACCGCAGCTCCAGTTTCCAGCCGTTTCCCAAAGATCATTTACAGTGCCAGTCCATGTATTGGCAACCTGCAGATAAGTGGTGCCGCTGAAAGTTGTGCCACCAACAAGGCAGAAATAGCGGTAACTATTAAATGAAGAAGGTATATTGGTTAATGTAAGGGTGGCCGTAGTAGCACCACTGTAAGTAGCATCATTTGTTATATTTAAAATTTCGGTACCTGTATTTACAAGCCATTGATAAGTAGCGCCGCTGATATTTGAAGTGATGGTAGTGGTTCCTGCAGAACACAAACCGGCTGTTATCATTTTCCGAATAAAGAAATTGCCTGTTCCTGCAGCAATAAATCGTACATAATAACCGCCATCAACTGAGTCCCATTTTTTTTGTGGTATTAGTTCTTCCCCGGCTACAGGAGCATAGGTTACAGGGGCTGTTGCCGAGGCAGATGGCTGCCTTATTACTGCAAGATCACCTGGGGTTGTAATGATGACTTCTGCAGCTTTTAATGCATTAAATTCTGCTTTGGTAAAATACAGTTTCATATCAATCTGTTTTCCCGTAGCATCATTTTCCGGCAATATTGTATAATTTCTGTCGAGGTAGGCGTTGCCATTGTATTTACGTAAAGCTGCTGTGTTTTGAAAAATACTGCTTTGCACCCTGCCCAGGTTAATATTATCCAGTATATCCATAATGGGAGAAGTGCCGGCATTGCTTCCCGCAGAACTATATGCATCAACGGTGCTGTAATGCTTACTGGTGCCAAATATTACAGTTGGGTTTGCATAAGTTGCACCGTAAACATTAATCACGGGTTTTACCTTCTTAACCGGCGGCAGGTAATTGAGTTCATTCAGTTTATCCACATGCCTCATATAAATATCATCGCCTGTATTATTTCCGGGGATGTACCTTGTATCCTGCCAGCAGACCACACCACTACTGCCGGTACTGTCAAGTGCAGCAAAGGTTTGTTCTTGCCTGTAGGGACTTCCGTTGAAATAACCGGTACCGATTGGTTTACCCATGGCTCCCCATGCAAGCTGCACACCGCTTTCAATAGGGCTTACTCTCATGTAACGATAATACTCACGGATGGAGAAAAATCCCTGCCCGTTTTTGGCAACCGCTAAAAGGGGTAAATCGAGTGAAATACCACCAGTGAAGCCGGTGCTGTTTTCCATACCAATAGCCACACCAGTCTTTTCTGGATTGCCACCGGTATTTGTTTGGTATTTTATAGCAAAAGAATCATTTGTTTGTTTGCTTACCGACAGGTGCTGCAGGCGTACCATCCGGTCTCCCACCGTGCTCATAAGGGAAGCAGCATACGCATTACTGCCCCCGCCGGCTAAAGAAAAATCGGGATAATAGCTGCTGTAGCCAAGCAGCGTATCCCTAAAGAAATTTAATTTATTTAAAGATGGTGGTGTTATTGGATTAAAGCCAAGTTCCGGATTACTATGACTGCAGCGTTGATAAGGGATACTGTCAAACTTCTCGGACCGCAATGCATAACCATGGATATAGAAATTAGACAATGTGTTATTGGCGTAGGTCCGCCTGGATACAGCCATCACATCTACATTAATGTTACCCGTAGTGGTAAGGGTAGCACCCTTAGGAAAATTATAATCATAGGCGGTATTGTCATCTATCGCCTGGAAGCCATTAGATAAAAGGCGGTAATTGGTGTATGTGTACACGGGGCCGCTGCCGCCGCCGCAGGCCACCCTTTGATAATCTGTTTGCAGTATATACAATAAATACACATCTCCCTTGATGTAGTTGGTAATTCTTGGGCAGGCAGTGCCTGATGTATTGCGGAAATAAGTTTTTACCCTTGAATCTTTTTTGGCCCTCCACACTTTGTTATATGCCAGCATAGTGCCCTGCGCTCCATTCCCAACCATATTCATAATGACATTACAGCCACCATCCATGTCGCCCCAAATATTGTAATCTGTTAGGGTTGTGCCAGGATATATCACGTCTGTTTTTATACCACAGCTAGCAACTACACTAGTTTCATAACCATTTTCATTTACTTTACCACCGCCGTAAAACCGGAGGCTGCCGTTTTCGTCCCGGTAATTATAAACATACACGTTTTGGATGTCGTAATTATTACCACCTCTGTAAGCTATAAAAAAACCCTTGTTTCCATCGGCTATTAATTGCGAAGAGAAGGCTAAATTAGCAGCATTGGAACGGGCAATAAAATAGCCGGGGCTGGCAAACACACCGCTTCCATTACTGCGGATATGCTGTACCATTGCCCTTTCCCACACATAATTGGATACACTGTCGTCTGAGTAACAAATATAGAAGCCTCCTGCACTGTCAGTGGCAGCAAAGCTACGGTTACGGTAATCCTGACTGGATGAAAAATTATAATGCTGGTTATTGGGGCCGCTTACAATTGGAATACCATCAGCCGCCCAAAGACGGGTGCCAGCTTTATCATACTTTTGGGCGTAGATGTCTGTTTTGTTAATAGCGCTATTGCGTTCATCTTCCCATATTACAAAATAGCCATTATCAGGATAGCTGGTAACTATAATGGGATTCTTTTGGGTTAGCAGTGCTGAGCTTACCGGAGTATGCAGGGTATCATAAAAGTTGTTACCTGTGTTGCTCCATTGTGCCGAAGCGATGGAAACAGTTGCTGATAAAACAATGGTTAGTAATTTTTTCATTGCTTTATTTTTTGAGAGATGATAAAATGACCGCTTTTATTGCGCTGCTTTACAGCAACTGCCCCGCTATTGTTTTTCGTATTTGTTGCGGCTTCCTCGTTGTTAAAAGCATACTCATTATTTTTACTTCCTCCAAACAGGCCAAAACAATCTGAACAGTTAAGAATACAGGCAGACTGGTCTATAAAATTTCTGATGGCATTGCCAGGTAATGTACCAAAACCATTATTATAATTAATAAAATTACCCCCAACACCGGCAGTACAATAACTCATAATAGTACCGCCATTATAAGGGGGAGGAGGGCCTTTTGGACAGGGAGGGGTTGATTTGTTTATTGATTCTGTTGGAGCACAACTATCTATAGCTCCATAGGTATCCGGGTTACTGGTAAGCTTCCATCCGCACCATTGAGTATGTCTGGAACCAAGCAAATGGCCAATTTCATGCATTACCAGGTATACCTGTGCTCCGGTGGTATTGGGTCCTGTAGGAAAATTCTGTGTACTAAACCCTACATAATTTAATTCAGTATAACAACAGGCTGAAACGCTGTCTGTACCTGCATGACTGTATACAGGACAAGTATTGGCAGTAATAGCTTTTACCTTCCCAATTCCGTCTGCAATGCCCGATCTTATCCGCTGTGATACGCTGTAATCAAGCCCTACGCAAATATTTCCCCAAAAATTGTCCTGCCATTTAGCAGCAAGGTCATACAATGCATTTTCCCGGTTATCGCCCCGGTAGGGATCAGGCGTTGTCCATACATTGATGGTGGTGATTTGTAAATTAATTAATTCGTTGTAGTAACCTGCTGTAACATAAGTAAACAGTTCGTACACATAATTAATGGTTTGCTGTTTACTACTGCCACGCCAGTAAAACAAACTATCAAAACAGTCTACAAAAATACTTACACATTTGTCCTGTACTGCAGTTGGCCTAGCTGGTTGAATACCGTTTAACTGGATACCATTTTCTGTTTGTGAACTTCCGTTATTTTTTGTACCACAACTGGTAAAAGGCACATCCGGGAACTTTAATTTATCACTGTTGTAAAGCCGGTAAACGGATTTGCTTTTTTCATCAGCCTTTGTAATCTGCAGTACTAAACCGGCAACGGCCGCTGTAAGCGACATATACTCTTCGTTTACAGTAAGGGTTACATTGTTGATGGCTGTTTCGCCTGAAACAATCCCTCTATAAGTAACGGGTATTTTTACATTTTCAATTATGTCACTCCCGTTTTCGATAAACTTTATATTTCCAAGACTAAACTTTACCAGTTGGCAGGAAATGTTTTTACTGCTACTTATGGGAATAGTCAGTTGAATTGCGTCTGGTCTTTGTTGCATCAATTGCACAAGAATAGCAGTATTTAATTTGAGTTCCTGATAGATGCCAGACCCTGCCAGCGTTTTATTGGCAACAAAACTAAAAGCAGGTATGCTGGTAAAAGGAACTTTATTTGCTTTTGCGGTCATCACCATTTTTTTAACCGGCCAGTCTTGTGCAAAAGAATGAGTTGCAGTGGCTAATAAGAGTAGTACAAGCAGTTTTTTCATTCAAATTTATTTAGAAAGTATAGATACAACTTATTATCTTATTACACAAGCATACTTATTAACTGGTAGTGCCAATCTAGTTGGAGGTTATATTAAGCAATCAATTTAAAGTTAGAAATAAAATAATAATTACAGTTTACCTGAAATCCTTTTTTTACAAAAGCAATATTTTAGATTGAAAAAATCTGTCAGGCTTGACATGCTTAAGATTTTATGCTTCAAGATTTTTTATTCAGAATATAAATGGATGATAGGCAGTTATACAAAACATCCACAACCGAATACGGTAGAATTTAAATAAAATATATCAATATTATTTGGTAAAACTACTAAATGAAATGTCACCATCTGGGATATAAAATTTTTAAAATTAGCTATTGCATTCAGCAAAAATGATTTTTACATTTACATACTTCTTTTAAAAATCCAATTCTCCTCTTTAATTCCAGCGCATTTAAAAAGTATTATTTTTTAACCAAAAAACAATCAGTATGAAAAGTGTTAATCAATTAAAGTTCATTATTTTCTTTGTTGTAGCAATAGCTGTAACAACATCCTGCCGAAAGGAAAAACAGGAAACTCCGGTAGAAAATGAAGCAACATCTTTAGCGACAGAAGAAATTATATTACCTGCAGAAACAGCCGTCTTAGGAGGCAGGGAAAATGATGCATCAAAATTAGCCTGTAATACGTTTTATGGGCCTTGTGTACAAATGGGCAAAAAACATATTCGCTCC
>JAYTTM010000489.1:0-6009 GCA_043745055.1 Chitinophagaceae bacterium
CTGTTTTTAATGCTTCGTTTATTACACTCCATAAATGCTGGTTGGTTAAATCACTTAACCCTGTAATGAAAAGGCTGGTATCGCCCTTAACTTCCTGTATTATAAAAGATGAATTTACAATGAGGTATGTGTGTTGATAGCAATTAAAAATTGTTTCTTTTACCATTGTATCAACAGCAGCAATATTTTCATTGCAGTATAACGCACCGGGAAGAAAACCCGGGATGAAGTTATTTGTTGCCTCATTGCTGTTAACTCCAATTGCTTTTTCCTGTAGCGAATAACTGCTGTCTGGCTCATTTTGAAAGGCATATTCGCTGGCAGTTTCCTGCTGTAATTGCATTGCATCCAAAATAGCATTTCCCATTTGGAATGGCGGTATCACAAAATCGGCATAGCCCGCATTAATAGCAGCAATTGGCATTGCATTGTACATGGCAGTTGGCGGTGCCTGAACTATTACAAATCCACCAGCTTCTTTAATTATTTTTGTACCTTTTGCACCATCAGATCCCATACCAGATAAAACAATGGCAATACTTTTTTCACCGGCAGCAATGGACAGTGATTCAAATAATTTATTAATCGGGCTGCTTTGCACACCTGCCGCTGTTAAGTTAAGCTCAAGATGGGTTCCTTTTATTTCTAATTCATTGCCTGGCTCGCTGTAATATACAATCCCGGCTTGTATCTCTTCGCCCTGCCTAGCCTTCTTTAAGGCAAGCGAACCATTTGAATGAATGGCTGCCGATAACAAACGCTTGTTGCTGCTGTCAATTGGAAAACCAAGGAAGACGGCAATATTTGTAAGTTGTTCCGGCATATTAAGCAACAATTCTTTTAATGTTTCTACACCACCGGCAGATGCGCCTACAGCAATTAGCCAGGTACCATTTGGTACAGATAAAACTTTGGTGATTGTTTTTAAAGCCAGTTGGTTAATATAAATTGATTCCATATGTTGTTTAATTTATTAGGATTGTTTTTCTATACCATTTTTAAAAGTTCAATTTTAAATACTTGAAAATACTGATACTATAAATTTGGGTAAGCTTTGTAATTACCCTGCTCAAACAAGGTTAACTTAATACTGGTTACTATTTTTAAATGCCAACAAAAATCAGTGTATTCTTTTTGTTAAACAATAGAAAAAAGCATGTGATATATGTAGTGATATTATTACATTGAAGTGCTTTATAATTATTAAATGGCCTACTGCAATACAACCCTCTTTAGCAAAGAAGTGGTTTTTAAATAATAGCTACAGCTGGCTAAACTGTAATAGAAATTTTTTAAAATGGTATGTTGAATTTAAAAGCAGTACCCTTAACCGGTTGAGCGTCTACCCATATTTTTCCGCCTAAATTTTCTACAATTTTTTTGCAAATAGAAAGCCCGATACCTGTGCCGCTATATTCCTGTTTTGTATGAAGCCTGCTAAAAACTTCAAATATTTTTTCCTCAAATCCCGCAGCTATGCCAATGCCATTGTCCGCTACAGTAAAAACCCACTCCCCATTTCCTTCTTTACAGGATACTGATACAATTGGTAAGTTACCTACCTCCTGGTATTTTAATGCATTGCCAATAAGGTTTTGCATTAGCTGGTTAATAGAGACAATGCCCGCTTTAATTATTGGTAATTTTTCTACCTGTATTGTTGCATTGGTTTCTTCAATTTTTGATTTTAATATCATTTTAATATCTCCCATCACCTCGTTCATATCTACTGCTTCTAACTGTTGTGGAGCAGCACTGGCACGGGAATATTGCAGTAGGTCTTGTATCAGTGTTTTCATCCGGTTTGCACCATCAATAGCAAAGTGTATATACTTTTTTCCATTGTCATCCAATTGTGGTTCATACTTTTTTTGCAATAGCTGCATAAACCCATTAATCATTCGCAATGGCTCCTGCAAATCGTGTGAGGCAACGTATGCAAAGCGCTCCAACTCACTATTGGAGTTGGCAAGATCTGCTGCGTTTTTTTTCAATGCCTTATTTAGTTCATTTAATCTTGCCTCCGATTCTTTACGGTTATTCACTGATCGGAAAAAGACAGAAAGGCCATCTTCAGTCGGATAAAAACTTTCTTCAAACCAGGTACTGTTGATACCGTCGTAAAATTCAAAATGAACCGGCTCTTTTGATTCAATTGCATTTTTTGCATTGGTATCAAAAGAACTATCTTTTAATGAAGGGAATTCCTGCCAGATGTTTTTTCCTGCCAATGAACCAGCATGGGCACCAGACAAAAGGGTTTGCGCTGCAGAATTAACATAAGTAAAATTGAAATTAGTATCAAGTGCATAGAAATAATCGGATATACTTTCTAATATTCGTTTTCTTTCGTCTTCTAATTTTCTTTTGTAAGTAACATCTTTTGCAACGGCAAAAATTAGCCCCTCTTCAATAACTAGTGTAAACGACCAGGATACCCATTTTATGCCCTTATTTTTGGTGATATACTTGTTTTCAAAAAAAGCAGGTTGTTCACCTTTTAACAATAGTTGGTTTTGTTCATTGGTTTTATCCCAGTCATCCGGATGTACAAATTGAATGGCAGGTTTCGCTAAAAATTCCTTTTCGGTATAACCAAGAATGGAGGTAAATGCAGGGTTAATTTTTTTGAAAAAGCCATCTGTCCCAATGATACAAAGCATATCCGGAGACAAATTAAAAAAGTTCTTTAATTCTATTTCGGTTCTGTTTTTTTGGATGGCCGTGCCAAGATCGTTAGTTATTCTGTTAAGTAAATCAGCATTTAACTGCCTGTCTGTAAAAGGGGCTTTACAAAAAAAACTAAAAATTGCTATTACTTCTCCACCCAAAAATACAGGTAACGCCATACCACTTACAATACCCATTGCTGCGGCACTTTCTTTTCTTAAAAAACCAGCCTGTTGCAGGTTTTCCCAATACACCTTTTTTTTATTTGTAAGGGCTGTACCTGCAAGGCCGTTTCCCTTTACATATTCCGCTACTACCAGGTGGCTGGCTTCCTTATCGAATGAATTTGGGTTGGCATATTTTCCACGGTGGGTCATCTTTGTCTTATCGAAATTGAGTGACCATACCTCTGCATAATCATACATTAAATAGGTGGCAATTTTTGCAATAGTCTTTTGTAAAACAGGTTCCAATTTATCATCTTCATTCATGATATTAGCCAATTCAAAAAAAACTTCTTTTTCTTCTAAAGCCATTTTCTTTACAGTAATATCTTTTTGAATAGATATCCAATGTGTGTACAATCCATTTTCATCTGCCAGCGGTACAATTGAAATATTTACCCAAAATTCTTCTCCGTTTTTTTTGTAGTTGATTAATTCTACTTCTACCGGCTCCCATTTTTTTAAGGCTTTTTTTAATTTGTCCAGCTCAGTTTTGCTTGTTTTGGGGCCTTGTAAAATCCGGGGTGTTTTACCTGCTACATCTGCTAATGTATATCCGGTTGCTTTTGTAAAGGCATCATTGATAAAAACTATTTCCGGCTCTGTGCCTTCAAAGGGTTCTGCTTTTGTAATCAATACTGCATCATTGATTTTTTTTACTACAGATTCAAAAAGTTTTAATTGTACTTCTTCTTTCTTTTGCAAGGTAATATCCTGCATTGCACCAATCATACGGATGCATTTACCATTATCATCTTTAATTATAACAGCTTTATCTATCACAAACGCATAGCTGCCATCGGCCTTTAAAAAACGGTATTCATCTTTCCATTGTGTTTGACCACTATTTATTGAATCTCTGAATTTAAGTGCTAATTTTTCTTTATCCTCCGGATGAACCATTTTGTTCCAATTGGCAAATTTGTTATCCAGATTTTTAAGATCATGACCAAATATAGTTTTAAAGCCTTCGCCCCAGTAAAGTTCATCGGTTATAATATCCCAATCCCAAATTGCATCAAACGTGGCCCTGGTAACGTATTCAAAACGTTCATTACTTTTTTTAACTTCTTCCCGGGCATTTATTTGCAGCGTTACATCTCTGCCAATACCCAATAATCCAATTATCTGGTTTGCATCATTTTTTAGCGGCACTTTTGTAGTTAGTAGTATGTGTTTATTTCCATCTTTATCAATATAATCTTCCTCTTTATTTATTAGTGGTACTCCTGTGCTAATAATTTGTATATCGTCATTATATGCAGCTTCTCCTCTTTCGCCGGGGAAAATTTCTATATCAGTTTTCCCAATAACTTCATCTTTTGAAAATGCTTTCATCACCTCTACATCAACCTTGTTTGCAATAATTTTTCTGGCTTTTGCATCTTTAATATATATGGTGTCGGGTAAATTGTCAATTAATGTGCGCAACTGGTTGCGCTCGTTTTTGATGGCCTCTGTTGTAAGTTTTTGCTGGCTAATGTCTTCAACTGTCATTAAAATTCCTGCTACCTGCTGCTGTACATTTATAACAGGCGAGTATTTTATTTTATACCAGTTATCGTTTTGGTTTGTACGGCTATAATTTCGTTCGTATTCTATTTTGGTACCAGCCAAAACATCCAATAGCGTCTTTAATAGCTCTGCATGTTTTTCTTCAGGGAAATAATCAAAAAAACCTGTTTTTGCTAGCAAGTTTTTTTGATGTTCTCTTAGAGTAAAATTTGCTGCAGGCTGATTGAATGAGATAATTTCCAGTTGCTTATTTATTAGTAGGTAGCCAACTTCGGTACTTTCAAAAATTGTACAGAGGTTATCTTCTGACTCTCGAAGACTGTGTTCTGTTTTTTTAATTTGTGTAATATCGTTGGCTATGCCGTAAGCGCCGGTAATTATATTGTCAACAATTATTGGCACCATTACCAGTGAAATTATTTGTATTTCACCTGTAGCGGTAAACACATCAGCTATTGTTTGCTGTGGTTGGCCTTGTAAGGTTTTAGCCACCTTGGCCAACACTTTTTCTAAATGATAAGGCATAATAAAATCCTTAATATTAGATTCCAGTATCAGCTCTGTTGAATAGCCTAAATTTAATCCCAGCAATTTGTTGGTTTTTATAAAAAAACCACCCGGGTTGATGGAAAATACAGCAGCCGGGTTTTGATCAAACAAAGATTTGTACTCCTGCTCTCTGCGATTGAGCGCTTGTTGCATAGCTTTCCTGCCACTGATATCTATTATCTGGACAATCAAATGCGTTGCCAGGTTATTTTCATCCCGTATGGCTGATACTGCCGCCATCACCCAAATACTGTGCCCTTGCTTGTGGTAACAGCTTTTCTCCACCTGAAAGCACTCTGTTTTACCTTCTTTTAATTCTTGTATACCTTTTATATTGTCATCCAATTCATCAGGATGGGTTAAATTATTAAAAGATATTTTTAGCAACTCGTCTTTTGTATAGCCTAAAATATTACAAAACTGTTCATTTACATCATCAAACAAATTGCCATCTGAATTTAACATTGCCATTCCCAATGCTGAATGGTTGAAGGCTTTCCTGAATTTTTCCTGCAATAAGTGAAATGCATCTGCTGTTTTTTTTTCTGCTGTAATATCCTGGAAAGTACCTGATATCTTTTCCGTTTTCCCATTGTTGCAAACTGCTACACCCTTGGCTCTAACCCATTTCAAATTACCAATGGCTGATACTATCTGGAGTTGTACATCAAAAGATGTTCCGCTTTCTATTGCATTTTGTATGGATTGGTTAATAATATCCCTGCTAAATCCTTCCTGATAAAAGCCAATCGCATTTGAAAGTGTTGGCTGAAAATATTTGTCTACTTCATGTATCTGTTTGGTAACAGCAGTCCAAAAAAGTTTATTATTAATTAAATCAACTTCCCATCCACCCACATTGGCAATACGGCTTGTTTGCTCTAAAAAGTAAATATCCCGTGCAGTATTTTTTTTAATTGTAGGGAACATGCCCTCAAATGGAACAGTTTCATACTTGTTTCCGGTTTTAAATTTAGCTGAATCATTTTCAGTAGCTGACAGGCGTAGCTGTTCATTCTCAAATTCTAAGTTTTTAATCCTGATAAGCAGC
>JAYTTM010000490.1:0-1649 GCA_043745055.1 Chitinophagaceae bacterium
GCACGACAGTTTACAAATCACCAGTGTTGGTTTTGAAAATTTCACCATTGCATTGCAACAAGGGCATACAAACAATTTAGTAATAGAAATAAAAAGCAAACCCAATGCCTTGCAGGAAGTAATAGTGAACACTTCTAAAAAGCCCGGCAAAACATTCATGCAAAAAGTTATTGACCATAAAGAAAGCAACAATCCATCCCGTTTTAGAAGTTACAGTTACCAACGCTATACACGAAATGAATTAGATGTGGACAATATTGATTTTAAAAAAGCAAAAGGTAGTGGCTTAAAAAGCTTAATGATAAAAACCTACGATGCTATTGACAGCACAGCAAAAAACGATAAAGAACTGCCCATCTATTTTGCAGAAAGCATTGCCAATAATTATCATTCCGTTTCACCCAACATCGAAAGAGAAAATATTATTGCTAAAAAGAAACTGGGGCTTAAAACAGACGAGCTGTTAAGCAAGCTTGATAGATTTTATTTTCAATTCAATGTGTATGAAGACTGGGTGCCAATTTTCGACCAAACCTATGTAAGCCCCCTCAACTCGAACGCATTCAGCTATTACAACTTTTTTGAAGGTGATAAAATGTTATCTGATAATAACACAGACACATTGCAGCAAATACGCTTTGTACCAATGCGTTCCTATGAAAGGGCTTTTAGTGGCAGTATGTGGATTAATAAAACTACGCTTGCAATAGAAAATATAAATATGCACCTCAATAAAACTGCCAACCTCAATTTTGTAAGCGATATAAATTACAATCAGGAATACAAGCAGGTAACCGATTCCACTACAAGCAAAATGGAATACATGCCTTTTAAATACAGCTCTGAAGTAAAGTTTGAAAGCGGGCTAGCATTGCTCGGCATACCAATCCCTGCAGATAAAAATGCTGTAAAATTTATCATAAAAAATACAACGGTAATCAATAAAATTAATTTAAACAGCAGCGAACCTGCTTCCATTCTAAGCAATCTCATACACAAAGAACAAAATACCAATTGGAACAAAACAGAGTTATACTGGCAGCAAAATCGTCCCGATTCTTTAACAAAACAGGAAAAGAGTATTTACACAATGGTAGATTCATTAAAAGAAAATAAACGTTTTCAAAGAGATATTAAAATCGTTGCCTTTGCAGGTACAGGCTTTTGGGATGTTGATAATAAACTCCGGTTTGGCTCATATACTTCATTCGTAAGCAAAAACCAAATTGAAGGGCTACGTTTTCGACTCGGCTTTTGGACAATGCCCGGCATCAGCAAAAAATTAAATATTTATGGCTACGCTGCCTATGGCACCAAAGACAAAAGATTAAAAGGATTAATAGGAGCCAAATATATTTGGAACGAGGCACAGTGGACAAAAACATCTTTCTCTTATGGTGCCGATTATGACTTCATCATTGATAATGATGATGAACTCGATAAAGACAATATCATTAATTCATTATTTAGAAAACCAATCCCCTTTACCAGAACCTTTACCAAACAGGCTTTGCTAAAGCATGAACAATATCTTTCCCCCAACTTTACCGCAAAGGCATCGTTAAGCTACAAACAATTAAATCCCGTTTTCGATTTCAAATACCACCCAATAAATCCAGATTTAGATAAACCTTACGACAGTGTATTTG
>JAYTTM010000491.1:0-22754 GCA_043745055.1 Chitinophagaceae bacterium
AATTATTTTGCTGAATCAAAAACCCCTGCTCATGGTGATTTCAGCCTTTACTTTAAAGCAGTTTTACTTTGGACGCTTTATGTAGCGCTTTACGTTCACATCATGTTTTTTACACCTCAAAACTGGATTGCCATACTGGAGTGTTTTGTAATGGGCGGATTAACTGCAGCCATTGGTTTTAATGTGATGCACGACGGCGGGCATGGCAGTTTCAGCAAGAGTAAGATATGGAATAAAATCGCAGCTTTTTCTGTAAATGCTTTGGGTGCCAGCGGTATTATGTGGAACAATAAGCACAATATTATTCACCACACCTACACTAATATTGATGGTATAGATGATGATATTGAAATTAAACCATTATTGAGAATGTGCAAAAGCCAGAAAAAATATGCCATTCATCGTTTTCAGCATGTGTATGTTTGGTTTCTGTACACTTTATTATTATTGGTTTGGGTTTTTCAATCTGATTATAAAAAATATTTCAGTAAAAAAGTTGGTTCTGTACCCATTAAAAAAATGAGTTCTTTTGATCATTTCGCTTTCTGGTTTGCAAAAGCAGGGTATTACTTTATGATGATCGTATTGCCCATCATGCTGGTTGGGTTTTTACCGTGGATGGTTGGATTTTTGATCATTGCCATGTTTGCCGGCTTAGTTTTAAGTATTGTATTTCAACTGGCACATACCGTGGAGGAAACTACTTTCCCCGTGCCGAATGCAGATATCAACACCATAGAAAACGAGTGGGCTATTCACCAGGTAGAAACAACGGCTAATTTTGCCACACGCAATAAACTTATTTCCTGGCTGGTTGGTGGTTTAAATTTCCAGATTGAGCATCACCTGTTTCCAAAAATTTCTCATATTCACTACCCGGCCATCAGCAAAATAATTAAAAAAACCTGCGAAGAGTACGGTGTAAAATATATTGAATTCAGAAAAATGCGCCATGCCATTGTATCGCACTCGATGCATTTAAGAAACATGGGTAGGGCTTAATAAGCTTTGTTTTATAATAGAGGCCTTTTTATTATTTACATTTACAGCAAATAATAAAAAGGCTTTTTTATTTCCTCAATTTAAAACTCAATTATAATGTCAGCAAAAACATGGTTGGATAAACACAAGGAAACATTAACCCCCGGTCAACGCATTGCCGATTCAGTGGCGACCGGTATGGGCTCTTGGAAATTTATTATATGGCAATCCATTTTCGTTATTGTGTGGATGATTTTAAATGTTGTTGGTTTTATCAGGCATTGGGATGTATATCCATTCATTCTTCTCAACCTCATTTTTTCAACACAGGCGGCTTATGCTGCTCCTATCATAATGATGGCGCAAAACCGCCAGAGCCAAAGAGACCGCATACAGGCACAGGCAGATTATGATACAAACCTGGAAGCAAAAAAAGAAATAGAAGCCCTGCAATTTCAACTCAACAAAATTGAAACAGAAAAATTAGATAAGATAATGACCATGCTGGATGAGATGAAGCAGAAGTAATTTTAATCAGGAATTAGGGATGGGGAATCTGGTAAAATTTCTATCTAATAAAATATAAACCTAAACTCCTAAACTTTTAAACCTTTTCATCATGCCACTTCTTTTCGTAAATTTGCGCTTCAATTAAAAAATAATGAGCGAAGAAAATTCACAGGATACGGTGCAAAGCCTCAATTTTATTGAAGAGATTATTGAAACAGACCTGCAGAACGGAAAATATAAAAGCATACTCACCCGTTTTCCGCCGGAGCCAAATGGTTACCTGCATATTGGCCACGCAAAATCTATTTGCCTCAATTTTGGGCTGGGCATTAAATATAGCGGCAAAACCAATCTGCGTTTTGATGATACCAATCCGGTAACAGAGGAAACAGAATATGTTGAAAGCATTAAAGAGGATATTAAATGGCTGGGCTTTAACTGGGCCGAAGAATTATATACATCTGATTATTTTGACACCCTGTATAACTACGCAGTTGACCTCATCAACAAAGGCCTTGCTTATGTTGATGATTCAACTGCCGAAGAAATTGCTGCCATGAAAGGCACCCCTACCGAACCCGGTAAAGACAACCAATACCGCAGCAGATCTATTGAAGAAAATCTTATATTATTTACCGACATGAAAGCCGGGAAATATAAAGACGGCGAAAAAGTATTGCGTGCTAAAATTGATATGCAGCATACAAATATGCTGATGAGAGACCCAATTATTTACCGCATCAAACATGCTCATCACCACCGCAGTGGCGATGACTGGTGCATTTACCCCATGTACGATTTTGCACATGGGCAAAGCGATAGCATTGAAAAAATAACCCATAGTATTTGTACACTCGAGTTTATTCCTCACCGGGAGTTATATGATTGGCTGATTGAAAAACTCGAAATATTTCCATCTAAGCAATATGAATTTGCAAGGCTCAATATGACCTACACAGTAATGAGCAAACGCAAATTGTTACAATTGGTAGAAGAAGGCTATGTTAGTTCATGGGATGACCCACGGATGCCTACCATTGGTGGAATGCGCCGCAGGGGATATACAGCAGAAAGCATCCGGAATTTTTGCGATAAAATTGGTGTTGCCAAAAGGGAAAACATGATTGACATTAGCTTGCTGGAATTTTGCGTGAGGGAAGATTTGAATAAAAAAGCACCCCGTGTAATGGCTGTGCTGGATCCTTTAAAATTGGTAATTAACAATTATCCTGAAGGAAAAACAGAAGAGTTACTAAGTGAGAACGGACCGGATGAAAGTTTTGGTACCCGGCTGGTTCCTTTTAGTAAAGAATTGTGGATTGAAGGAGAGGACTTTATGGAAGTGCCTGCCAAAAAGTATTTCCGGCTGGCACCGGGTGCAAAGGTTCGGTTAAAAAGCGCCTACATTGTACAGTGCGATAGCTTTGTGAAAGATGCAACTGGTAAAGTAACTGAAATACATTGTACCTATTTTCCTGAAAGTAAAAGTGGTAGCGACAGTAGTGGAATTGTTGTTAAAGGAACCATTCATTGGGTAAGTGGGGTACATGCTATAAAGGCTTCCATCCGTTTATACGATCGCTTGCTGCAGGTAGAAAATCCATCATTAGAAGAAGGCGATTTTAAATCGTATATCAACCCTCAATCGTTACAGATAATTGATACAGCTTATGTAGAACCTTCTTTGCAGAATGCACCCATACACAGTGGTTACCAGTTTATTCGTAAGGGCTATTTCTGTCTGGATAAAGACAGCACTTCTACTGAATTAATCTTTAACAGAACTGTTACTTTAAAAGATGCCTGGGCAAAAGAAACGAAGAAAAACTAACGGGTGGGGTATTGTTGCTGCGTCTTAATAAAAGCGTTGCAAATACGGAGAGGTCTCCAAAGTCAACAACGACCTGTCTTGCTTGAACTTTGGTGGGGCTGAGCTTTTTTCTAAGAATTTTTAGGCTTCAATTTTGTCTTGTCAAGGTATGCTTGTAATTGTTCAAAAGTCATACCTTTTATTTCTTTTGAAATTTTGTCTTTAATTTTCCGGAAAGTTTTAACTGTGTCAAACTCTTTTACAATTTTAGTCTTCGTTTCCATAGTTTACAATTTCTTTTGGTGAATGAATTTCTAAATTTGAATATCCTAAACGTAAATTTATTGAATTGTATCCACGAATTCTGTAAATATTTACGATGTGTTTGAAGTTCCAACTTACAAGCATATTTACTTTGCTCAAAGTTGCAGTGGCAATGTGTATGCAGTCGTCTAAACTTGTTTCGCCAACTACTTTTTCGTCAACATAAGTCTGTGCAAGTTTTAGTCCTTCTGGCGTTACAAAAATCTTTTCTTTGCATTCCTCTTTTATAGTCTCAAAGTAATTTCTAACCTTTTCTGGTGCATTTGTCAATTCAGATTCTGTCAAATTTGAATAAACACATTTAATTTGACCCAAGGTTACTTTTTCAAAAAGTAATGCAGTTTCTTCTTCAAATTCTGCGTCAAATAGTCCGCCAAATACTGATGTGTCGAAATAAAAACGCTCCATATTTCAAAGTTAAAGTTTTCGCAATTACGCTCAATTATTTTACTGTTATTTTACACTTACGCTCAACTGACTTTTTTAGGAGGTAATTTTAAATCAGGCAACGCAGAAGCTACCAACATTACCATGGTAGCCACCAGCATTATATAAATGCCTGCTTTCTTTTCGGGGCAGTACGCATTGTAGCAGGAAGTAAATAGTATATAGCTTTTTATAGCATAGCCAACTCCAATAGCACATACAAAAAGATTGGTTCTTTTAGCCCATATTTTGGGCAGCAACATTAGTGTTAATGCAATTACAGCAATTATTACAAGGAATTTACCGGGCTTGCCATATTGGTTTTGGTAAGAGTAAAATCCTGTAAATGATTCCTTAATATCCGCATAATAAGCCCATGGTAAAAAACAGGCAATAATTAAAACAACACAGGCGATTATCCCTGCAGGACGTAATTTTTTTATAAACATAAAATATATAAAAATCCCTCCCCGTATTGGAGAGGGATTCAGGAGGTTCCGAGCAGATTCGAACTGCTGTAGAAGCTTTTGCAGAGCTTTGCCTAGCCACTCGGCCACAGAACCAATTCATCACTAAAATTATCCTACTACTAATCTACTTAAAAGCATAGTTATTTTAGAGATTGCAAAAATAAGGGATTTAATTATTCAAAAATCTAAATCTAAATACGAAATTCGGTTTTCAATAAATTTAATATGCAAAGGATCGCAGAATCAGAATTAATTATCAACAACCGAGGGGCTGTTTATCACCTTAATTGCCGGCCGGAAGAAATTGCACAAACAATTATAACCGTTGGTGATCCAGACAGGGTAAAGGAAGTAAGCAAACATTTTGACTCCATCGAATTTAAAAATCAGCACAGAGAATTTATTACACATACCGGTTACATGGGTAACAAAAGAATTAGTTGCGTAAGCACGGGCATTGGTCCGGATAATATTGATATTGTATTTAATGAAATGGATGCATTGGTAAATATTGAATTTGAAACAAGGCAAATAAAAGAGCAATTGACAGCCTTAAATTTTATCCGCCTTGGAACTTCCGGCTCTTTACAGGAGCATATTCCAGTGGATAGTTTTGTAGTTAGTACGCACGGGCTTGGCCTCGATAACCTGCTTAACTTTTACCGCCTGCAATACAATGAAGAAGAGCAGCAACTGTTGCAGGCTTTTAATAACCATACACAGTTAAGTGCAGGCAATCTGTCACCATATATCTGCATGGCAAGTGGCTTTTTATTAAAACAATTTACAGAAAATTATCATCATGGTATCACTGCAACCTGCCCTGGTTTTTTTGGTCCGCAAGGCAGGGTATTACGGTTAGGGTTAGCCTATCCAAATCTTATTGACCAGCTTAGTTCTTTTGATTTTGGTAGTCACCGGATCACCAATTTTGAGATGGAGACATCTGCTATTTATGGGTTGGGCAGAGCATTAGGCCACAACTGTCTTAGCATTAGTGCTATCGTTGCCAACCGCATCCGGAAAGAGTTTTCAAAAGATGGCAACAAAGCAGTTGAAAATTTAATCACCCAATCATTGGCTGTTATAAGCTGTATGTAATTTAGTTTCCTTAAAAATAAACTATTCAAATAAACCTTCAACAATGAAAAAATCAATTTGTAGTATTGTAGTATTCGTACTTTTAAATGTTGTATTTGCACAGGAAAATTTACCCACCGATTATCTCAGTAAAGAATTTCATAAAGGAAGAAGGGATGCATTTAGAAAGCAGATGCCGGCCAATTCTGTTGCAGTAATTTTTGCCTATCCCGAAAGAACTTTTTCCAGGGACATTAGTTATCAATATCATCCCAACCCCGATTTTTATTATCTGTCCGGTTATAAAGAATCCAATGCTGTCTTACTTATTTTTAAAGAAAATCAGCAATCAAACAATCTTCAATACAATGAATTAATATTTGTAAGGGATAGAGATAAGCTGGCCGAAACATGGACTGGCAGGCGTTTAGGTATAGAAGGTACTAAAGAAAAACTTGGCTTTTCTGCCGTTTACACAACAAAGGAGTTTAACAATTTTCCCTTCAATTTTAAAAACTTCACCAGTGTACTTTACGCAGGTATCCCAACGGATATCAAGAATGATAATTCCGGTTTTGATTTAGCAGGTATTCTTAAAACTTTTAAAGAAAAAGCTGCTATCAGTGATGAAGACAGAACCCTGCACAATCTGCAACAAAGGTTAGCAGTAAATGCTACTATGCAAAACCTCGACCAAATGATTGCAGGCATTAAAAGAACTTCTATCAACAATGAGAAGATATTGACAGACATATATATTCAACAGGTAATGGCGAAGCCTGATTCATTGCAATTAGAAAGCATTAAACTCAAACTGCTTTCACAAAAGGATGGAATGGATTTTTACAGAGAGATAATTACAGGCTTGCGGCAAATTAAGACTGCAGAAGAAATGGTTGTGTTCAGGAAAGCAATAAAAATTTCTGCCATTGCACATACTGAAGCCATGAAGGCAGTAACTGCTGATATGAGTGAAAATGAAGTGGATGGTATCCATCGGTACATACATAGAAAATATGGCGCCGAAGATGAAGGCTACCCTACCATTGTTGGTGCTGGTGCAAATGGCTGTATTCTTCATTATGGAGAAAATAACAACACTAAAATTGACAATCAATTGTTGCTGATGGATGTAGGTGCGGAGTATCATGGCTACAGTGCCGATATTACCAGAACGGTACCTGCAAATGGAAAATTCACACCCGAACAAAAAGCAATATATCAACTGGTTTACGAAGCTCAGGAAGCTGTTTTTAAATTATGCCAGGAAGGAATACCCTTTGGAAATCTAAATAAAAAATCAACAGAAATTTTAGCGGACGGTTTGTTGAAATTGGGAATAATAAAAGATAAAAGTGACGTAAGAACTTATTATCCCCATGGCTGTTCCCACTATCTGGGGTTGGATGTGCATGACATTGGCGATAACATTACATTGAAAGAAAATATGGTGATTACAGTTGAGCCAGGCATTTATATTCCCGCCGGAAGTAATTGCGATAAAAAATGGTGGAATATTGGTGTACGTATCGAAGACGATGTATTGATAGGGAAAAATAGTTGGGAAATACTTTCAATTGATGCTGCCAGAAAATGGGATGATGTTGAAAAAGTGACCGGTGAAAAAAGCCGGTTAAATGATTTCAATTTGCCAAAATTGTAAGATAGAATTATAGATTAGTTTTGCATAGAAAATTGGGTTTTGCAATAGAATTCCATTTTGATAATAGCAGATTCAATGTCAATGAAAAAACGCTTCAGAAGATTAATATCAAAACGGCTATTAATTATTCAGGTTTTTAATATTGATTGAGTAGCACATTTGTGATGGGTATTTTGAAATACTTACAACTTCTTACTAAATAAAAATAGGGTAACACCAGGCAAATAAATATGAAAGTAACTTTCTACAAATACCACGGCACCGGCAATGATTTTATTATCCTGGATAATTATAATTCCGTAGCGCCTGTTTTAAGCAGGAAGCAGGTGATGCAACTGTGCAACCGTCATTTTAGTATTGGCGCAGATGGATTGATGTTGTTAAGTAAAAAGGCAGGATATGATTTTGAGATGCAATACTACAATGCTGATGGTAACCAAAGTACCATGTGTGGAAACGGCGGCAGGTGCCTGGTGAAATTTGCCTACCAGATGGGAATTCATAAAAGCAACTTCAGGTTTTATGCCATAGACGGCGAACATGAGGCGGAAATAGATATTGATAATACAGTTAGTCTTAAAATGAAAGATGTTAATGAAGTGGCATACCACAATGGCCATGCAATATTAAATACAGGGTCACCACATTTTGTAAAATTTGCCCCCGATGTAAAAGACATTGATGTGGTAGATACAGGGCGGGATATTCGCTACAGCAATGTGTTTGCTGCAGAAGGCATTAATGTAAATTTTGTAGAAACAATAGATGAGGACAGTATTTTTGTAAGAACATACGAACGGGGAGTGGAAGATGAAACATTGAGTTGCGGCACCGGAGTTACTGCGTCGGCCTTGCTTGCAGCTCATAATGATAAAGGGTTTAATACAGTTGAAGTAAGAACAAAAGGCGGCAACCTGAGTGTAGAGTTTGATAAAATTGATGACGAACATTTTGAAGATATCTGGCTTTGCGGCCCAGCCGAATTTGTATTTAAAGGCGAAATAGAAATTGCGTAATGCAGTCATATAACAAAAAACAGATTTTAATACAGGCAGCAGTTGCTTTTAATGAACTTACTAACTGTTCTGTAGCTGTTGAAAACGAACTGTTCTTTTATAAGCCGGGTGGCAAATGGTCAGTTGCAGAAAACATACAGCACCTTATTCTTTCAACTGGCACCACAAATCTGGCATTTAAAGTCCCTTCTTTTTTATTGAGATTAATTGCTGGCAAACCCAACAAACCTTCCAGAACTTATGATGAATTGCTGATAAAATACAATCAGAAAATTGAAGCCGGCTTAAGTGCAAGTGCCCGTTATATCCCCAAGCTATTAAAGGCAGAAAATGTAAAACCATTGCTTATAAAAAAATGGCAGTTAGTAACAGATGGCTTTTTAGCATTGGTTGATAAAAACACTACCGAATATAAACTTGACCACTACATAATTTCGCATCCTTTGCTTGGAAAGATTACCTTGAGAGAACTATGCTATTTTACCATTTTCCACACCCTGCATCATATAAAAACGATTAATACAATCATACAGCAAAAAAACCTTTGAAAATTGAATGATACAATATTTTAAAAATATCGAATCCCATACTGTTGCTATTGATAAACCGGAGTCTGGCACATGGGTAAATGTATTACCGCCATTAAAGCAGGAAGAGTTTACAGAACTGAGTGAGAAACTGGATATCCCCATCGACTTTTTAAAAGATTCCCTTGATATTGACGAACGCAGCCGTTATGAAGTGGAGGATAATGCCAAACTGATTGTAATAAAAACACCTACAGAAAACAATTCTTTTAATGATAGCGATGCTTATTATATTACCATTCCTATCTGTATCATATTAACCCACCAGCAAATAGTAACAGTAAATTCATTTGAAAATGAAGCCATCAAAAAGTTCTTAAATACATTTCAAAACCGCAGTCCGGATAAGAAAAATATGATGGTATTAAAGATATTTGAAAAGGTGGTTACCAACTATCTTGACTTTTTAAAAGAAATTAACCAGCGCAGAAATTTACTGGAACAAAAGCTATACGACAGCAACCGAAATGCAGAGTTGCTGGAGTTGGTACGAATACAAAAAAGCCTGGTTTATTTTATTACAGCCCTGCGAAGCAATGAATTGCTGATGATTAAAATGGCACGTACCAATGTGCTGCAATTAAACGAAGAGGAAAAAGAGTTTTTAGATGATCTCATTGTAGAAACCAGCCAGGCTTTAGAAATGGCCAATACCTACACAACCATTCTCAGCAGCACACTAGATGCATTTGCAAGCATCATATCCAACAATCTTAACAATGTTATGAAGCGGTTAACTTCCATCACTATTATAATTTCATTACCAGTTTTGGTAGCCAGCGTTTATGGTATGAATGTGCCTATACCCGGTCAGGATTTACCCCATTCGTTTTATGTGCCCATTATTATTTCGGTGGTGCTGTCTGTTATTATAAGCGCCTATTTTATGAAGAAAAGATGGTTTTAAATTTATCAGCATGTTTACAATAAGAGTTTACGGGATTTTAATTAACGAAGCAAAGCAGGTGCTGGTGAGTGATGAATATATCCGTGGCGGCTATTACACCAAATTCCCCGGCGGTGGTCTGGAATTAGGTGAAGGCACAAGAGATTGCCTGCAAAGGGAGTTTATAGAAGAGATGAATTTAAAAGTTGCCGTAGGCGAACATATTTACACCACCGATATTTACCAACGCAGTGCCTTTAACAATGCCCACCAGATAGTGGCCATTTATTATTTGGTAAAGGCATTGGAACCCATTATTTCGCCTCTCAAAATGGTGCCATTTGATTATGATGAATTGCAAATGGCCCTGTACCAAAAAACAACTCAAATAGAATCATTTCGTTTTATCGATTGGGAGCAATTTTCTCCGGATGCAGTAACATTGCCACTAGATAAAATTGCTGCTGAACAGGTTAAGGCTAAATTTTGATCGATCCATTTTCCAGACATTAAAATCTCTTTATGCAACAACAAATTGCTCATATAGCCATCATAGTAAACGACTATGATGAAGCCATCCGGTTTTATACGCACCAATTAAATTTTATGCTGGTAGAAGATACAGTATTAAGCGAATCCAAACGTTGGGTATTGGTTAAGCCAATAGGCCCCCAAGGTTGCAAATTGCTGTTAGCTAAGGCAGGTAATGAACTACAGCAAAGCAGGGTAGGCAACCAAACCGGCGGCAGAGTTTTCCTGTTTTTACATACCAATGATTTTTGGAGAGATTATAATGACTACAGCAATAAAGGAATAAAGTTTTTAAGAGAGCCTGTAAAAGAAACTTACGGAACAGTGGCTGTATTTGAAGACCTGTATGGTAACCTATGGGACTTAATAGAACCGATAAGTTTTTAAAGGGTTGAATTGTTTACTTTAAAAACTCTAACACCCGTCAATTCTTAGTACTTAGTACTCAAGTCTAAATACTAAGTACTAAATACTAAATACTCAATGTTTTCCTTACCTTCCATACATGAAACATTTTAAGCCATATTGTAAAGAAGATATTTTATCGCTTACTAAAATACGCCGTTTTGAAACAAAGATAGGCGAGCGGTTGCAGGTATTAAAACAAGGTGCCGACTGGACACAGGAACTGCATCATTCCAAAGCAAAGTACGTACTGCTGGGCATTCCGGAAGATATTGGAGTGAAAGGAAATTATGGCATTGGAGGAGCAGATACCAGCTGGCTACCGTTTTTAACTTCCTTTTTAAATATTCAAAGTAATGATTTTTTTACGGGCGAAAATATATTGTTGCTGGGCCATTTTGATTTCGGCGATCTAAAATACCTTATAGAAAAAAATGCCTTTAATCAGGAAGAATTGATAGATGCTTACCGGCATGCAGTTAATGCCATTGATGAATCGGTAGAGAATGTTATAAAGATAATTGCAACCGCAAAAAAAATTCCCATTATAATTGGAGGAGGTCATAACAATTCATATCCCATTATTAAAGGCGTTGCCAAAGGATTAGATAAGGCAGATATAATTCCACTTGCTCAAATAAATGTAATCAACCTCGATGCTCATGCAGATTTTAGAACCACTGAAGGCAGGCATAGTGGAAATGGTTTTCGCTATGCTGGTGAAGATGGGTATTTAGGTAAATATTGCATCATTGGGCTGCACGAAAACTATATCCCTCAAAATGTATTGATGGATATTCACAACGATCCTTTTGTAGATTTTATCAGCTACGAAGAAATGTTTTTACATGAAAGAAAGAATTTTATTCAGGCGGTAGCACATGCCACTGGCTTTACTGAAGATACTTATACCGGTATAGAAATTGACCTCGATTGTATTGAAAATGTGCTCAGCAGCGGCATTTCGCCTGCTGGTATAAATTTACTGCAAGCCAGGCAGTACGCCTGTTTTACTTCACTCGATACTAAAGTTGCTTATCTCCATATCTGCGAGGGTGCCACACAATTATCCGATGGAAGAAGAGACGAAACCACCGGAAAATTAATTAGTTATTTGGTGAGTGATTTTGTGAAAGAAGGGAGTTCCTAAAAATATTTCCATTTGTTTAATTATTTTTTTACAGCGTATAATCTGCCCAAAGCAACGGTTTTAAAGTTCTGTTATCACCAGTTGCTCTTTTAATAATTTAATAGAAATGTCTTTCGGGTTTATCGATTAAAAAAATTGCTGTGGTGAGTAACATGAAATATATTTCCATTTAATTCCCTGATATGGCTTTAAGCAGATTTTGGTTAATCATTATTCTTAGCTCAGTATTTTATATTCTGGCATTGTTATTTACAGGTACGTCGTATTCTATCGACTATGTTGTAAATGGAAAGAAAGATGATCCGTTAATTAAAAAAGAATTATACCTGCAGCAGTTGCCCTCTTTTATTCAGGATACTTTAAAAAATGCAGCCAACCACCGGTATGCAGCCTCCGCCGATTCTTTGTACATACTGGATAATAATATTGTAAAAATTGCCGTAGGCAAACAAGCAACCGATGGTATTTTGCCCACCTGTAAAAACACCATCTTCGATTTGTTGTTGCCATTGGTGGCTTATCTTTCATTCTTTTGCGGCATCTTACAATTGTTGATAGATTCCGGGGCATCCGAAAAAATAGCCAAACTATTAAGCCCTGTATTTGTAAAAGTGTTTCCAGAAATACCCGCCAATCATCCTTCAATTTCCTACATGACATTAAATTTTGCAGCCAACTTTCTTGGGCTCGATTCTGCGGCCACACCTTTTGGTTTAAAGGCAATGGAAAGTTTGCAGGAAATCAATATAGACAAAGACAAGGCAAGCAATGCCCAAATAATGTTTATGTGCCTGCATGCAGCGGGACTAACGTTGATACCCACTTCTATTATCGGTTACCGTGCTGCACAAAATGCACAAAACCCTGCAGATGTAATGCTGCCCTGTATCATCACTTCATTTATTGGAACGCTGGCTGCATTGGTAATTGTGGGCATCAGGCAGCGAATTAATTTTAAAAGCAGGGCATTGTTATTGTCCATTGGCGGTATCATTGGTTTGATTACGGGGCTGCTGCTTTATCTTACCCGTTTGGATATTATTCAGAAAAATCATTTTACCAATAATATTTCCAATGTTATTCTGCTCCTCATCATTTTTGGCATTCTTATTTATTCATTTAAAAGAGAAAAATATTTTGATGCCAATGGTAAAAATGTGTTCTCTTCTTTTGTTGATGGTGCTTATTCCGGACTAAAAACCGGCAAAACTATTTTCCCTTACATACTTGGTATGCTGGTGGCCATATCCTTGTTCAGAAACAGTGGAGTATTTGAAATTGCTTCAGGCTTTTTTGCAAAAATATTTCTGGCCATTGGTATTGATAGAAAAATTGTTGATGCGCTGCCCATTGCTATACTGCGTCCTTTTAATGCAGCAGGCTCCCGTGGGTTTATGATAGATTCTATGAAGACTTACGGCGTTGATTCTTTTACCGGAAGACTTGCCTGTGTTTTTCAATGTGCAGCCGAAACTACTTTTTATGTTATTGCTGTTTACTTTGGTAGCATTAAAGTTAAAAATACCCGCTACACTTTATCCACTATGCTGCTGGTAGATTTGATATGTATCATCGCAGCCATATTTTTATGCCTGTTGTTTTTTTAAGGGTGGTAAATACTTCGATATTTCTTTATTAAATCAAATAATTGTTTGGTGGTAGGTAACGGCGTACCTTATTGAAAGTATGGGCATCAATTAATGTATAATGGATTTACCAATTGAGGTTAAGTAACCAATATCCGGAACATTAAAGATTTATCAGGCATTTTTGATTTATGAATACCTGAAAGATATTTAGCTATAAGCAAGTAAAAGTTGTTGAATATTATAACAACGTTGATGATTTATTGAACGAAGAAAATATAGAATGGTAAAAACGGATTGTACTTGTAACAATACAAACTTCAAAATATTAAGTTACTGAAAATCAATGTTTGTAAATTTGGATATATAGGAGTATATAACATAAATTTACGTGTTGTAGGTTATGCTAGTGGGTAAATATTCTTAAATCATAAAAAACTAAAACCGATGATAAAATTATTCATTTCTGGTTTACTTATTTTGACAGTTTTAGGAAAGGCATTTTCACAAACTGCCAATTATGAGGTATATGCATTAAAATTTGCTTCGGCTTTCGATAATAAACCTTTTCCGCTAAAGTATATCGTACTGGATGCTCCAGAAAAAGAAACAGGGAATGCCATTTTTATGGTATGGCTAATAAAAGACAGTAACGGTAAAAACATACTGGTTGATGCCGGATTTTTAGAAGATGTTGAAGAAGCAAAGGATTATGGAGTTACAAATTATATACGACCCGACTCCATGCTCTCTGCTGTTGGTTTAAAAGCAACCGATATAACCGATATTATTTTATCGCATCCACATTGGGACCATGTTGATGGTGTTAACTTATTTCCAAATGCACAGGTTTGGATGCAAAAGGAAGACTACAACTATTTTGTTGGAGCTGCGTGGCAAAAAAATGGCGGCGGTGGTTTTAATAAAAAAGATGTACGGAAAATTGTTGAACTAAATTTGGCAGGAAAATTAACGTTGGTTGATGGGGATGATAAAGAAATAATTCCCGGTATTAGAGTATATACAGGCTCTCGACACACATTCAATTCACAGTATGTACTTGTGAAAAGTGGTGCTGAAAAAATCATACTTGCATCAGACAACGTATATACTTATTACAATTTAGACCATTTAAAATCTGCACCAAAAGAGGCTACTTTTGATACAATGGGTTACATAAAAGCTATGGAAAGAATGAAAACTTTGGTTTCAAATAGTAAGTTCATAATTCCCGGACATGATGCTTTATTGTTTTCACGGTTTCCTATAATATCAGAAGGCGTAATTAAAATCAAATAGCTTCCAGGCTCCGGAAGAAGCACAGCCTACAACAAAGGTGTCTTGGTGTAAGCAGGGCACATTGGAGCAATGGGCATTTTATCGCTATCTGTATCATCTGGACTACACAACCATCGCTGAACTCTTGTTTGTTGTTTTTTACTTTTATATCTTTATTCATCAGCGTTTGGGGTAGACACAGCAATGGTTTCTCTGGCTGTAGCAACACCCGACCGTTGGCAGTGATGCTTACACTCCCTACAAAATTTAACCTTTAAAAAAATAAAACAATGACAAAGATTTTACTATTAGCAACAAGCCTGTTAATTGGCTTCTCAATTTTAAGTAGCTGTAACAACCCTGACACTTCCAAAACAGCGGAAAAAGAAAACAAACCAACCTTTGATTTAACGGTAGCCAAAAAAGAGATTGAGGAAGCAAACCGAAATTTTATGGACTTAGTTGCCAAGGGTGATTCGGTTGGATTAGCAAATTCATACACTGCAGATGCAAAGTTTATGAATGCAGGAGCACCTGCGTTTGTAGGCAGGGAAAATATTCAAAGAGCAATGTCAGGCATAATTAAATCGGGAATAACAAAATTAGATTTAAGGGTGAAAGAAGTTTTTGGAACGGAAGAATTAATTGCAGAAGAAGGTGAACTAACTCTTTACGTAAAGAATGATGCAGTTGCAGATGAAAAATATATTGTACTTTGGAAAAAAGAAGACGGAAAATGGAAATTATTCAGGGATATTTTTAACTCAAACTTACCTTCTCCGCCAATAAAAAAATAATTAATTTTTAAACTAAAATATCCCAGTATCAAATTCAAAGTTAAACCTTGATGAATGCATTTCAGTTGCACAATCAATGAATTTGAGGTCTGTAGATAAGGATGCCTTTTACCGCAATTTTATAATTGGCTTTTGGTTGGTAAACCAAAAGCCAATTATTTGAAATCGTTGTTTTTTATAAATAACATTATCAATCCTGCCAGGAACATTGAACAGGCACCTAATAAAATAATATCTATTGTTTCGCCATCAAAAAAATGTTTATTGACATATCCTAATAAAAATGCGGCTGTTATTTGTGGAATTACTATAGAAAAATTGAATACAGTAAAATAGGTTGTCATTTTGCTTTCCGGAGCTCTATCCCCAACTATGCTATAGGGTACATTAGAAATACTACTCCAGGCAATGCCAATAAAAGCAAAAGATATAAGTAAAAGATATTGGTTTTTGATAAATCCAACCAATCCCAATCCAATGCTTCCAATAAGCAACGCAACGGAATGCAATCGTTCTTTACTGGTATACTTCAGTAGGTGTGGAATAAAAAAAGCAAAGAATGCTGCAAGCGTAGAATAAAAAGCAAAATATATTCCTACCCAGGTTACCCCATTTTCAAAAGCAGGGCTTTCAGAATCTGTGCTATGAAATATATAGCGGGTAATTACAGGAGTAGAATATATCCATAGAGAAAACAAAGCTAACCAGGTAAAAAACTGTACTATAAATAAAGGAAGTAAAGACTTTATAACACGAATCATAATAACAAAATAGTAACTTTTTTAGTAATGCCAGCACCAATAAATAAATATAAACTTTCACTAACAACTTATATTTTCTACAAGCAAAAAACGAATATATAATTATTGAGTACTTCAAAAGTATTAATAAAACTATACAATTTAAAGTCAATCACCCTGCATTAAAATTACAACTGTGCCGCCAATTCTTTTTCACTCACAACACCATCTTTCCTCCAAACCTGCTTGCCATTTTTAAACAAAATAAATACAGGCAGGGCAGTCACTTTATAAGTTTCTAAAATTGTCTGGTCTTTACCGCCATCAACTTTTACCAATTTAAATTTACCAGGATTATTGGTGGCCAGGCTATTTAAAACAGGTTCCATTGTTCTGCAGGGAGGGCACCATGCTGCACCAAAATCTACCAATACAGTAGCGGAAGAATTGATGGCAGTATTGAATTCATCCATTGTCATTTGTTTGGCATCACTCATTCCTTCTAAAGGCATTGCTGCTGCTTTCCAGGCATTGATTCCACCACTTAATTCATACACTTTTTCATATCCTTCGGTTCTCATTTTTTTTGCTGCGGCTGCACTTCTGCCACCCGCAAGGCAGTACACATAAACTGGTTTGGTTTTGTCAACAAATGCCACCCTACGGTTAAATTCTTCTTTGTTGTTCCAATCTGCCAGCAAAGCACCTTTAATGTGTCCATCATCATATTCACCAGGTGTTCTTACATCTAAAATCTGTATGGAATCTTTTTTGTTGATACCTGCTTCAAATTCAACAGCATTCAGGCTGGTAGTTTGTGCATTACAGGAAAAAAGAACCAGCGATAGAATAATAGTAACAATGTTATTAAACAGGTATTTCATAACGTATAATTTTTTATAAAGTTCTGCATATTGTTGCAATAAAAAGCCACCCTGCAAAAACAGGGTGGCAAAAGTTATCATAAAAAATATTACTCCGCTTCAGGTGTAAGGTATTGTGCGTAGGCATAACCTTCTTCACCATCATCCGTACGAACAAGCCACCACTGTGCGTTGCTTTGGCTCACCAATGTGATGATTTCGTTATGTGCAGCTTTGCCAACAATTGGCTGGTCTGTACCAGGTCCTTTGCGGATATTGAGGCTGCTGCTTTCTGTAGTTACTTTTACTTTTGTTACAGATGCGGCCACATCTACATTCACATTCATCACCACGTCGGCCGAAGTGAAATTGGGATCGATACTGTCATACGTATTCCATAACTGATCTTTAACAGCCCCGCTTGGAGCAGTGCCATCAATGTATAAAACATTATCCTGCTCCCTTACCTGTAAATTGGTTACACCAGCTGCAACGGCAGCATCTGTAAGTTGCTTGTATTTATCTTGTAATGCCATAATTTGTTTCCTCCTGTAATTTTAGTTTACTGTTAATTTGTTATCAACTTTCTTTGGTTTCAACGCTTGCAGCACCGGCATAAGTTTTTTAAGTGCGTCTTTCTTAATATCACCTGTAAGTGTAATAACACCATCTTTTACTGCAGCTTTTACACCAGGATAGTCTTTGATAGCATCTGTTACAGCTTTTGATAAAGGATCATCGGCAGCAATAACTATAGGGGCAGGAGGAGGAGGAACTGTACAATTGTTAACTACAGATTTCACTCCTTTAATTCCAATAATTTCTTTTTCGCACATTGCCTTGCAATCAGGATCTTTTACTTCTCCACTAATAGTAGCAATACCGTCTTTTACTTCTACAGTAGCCCCTGTCATAGTAGGTGTAGTTTTAATTTTTTCTTCAATGGTAGCCTTAATATCGGCATCTTTTGGACTACAACTTACAAATAAAGTAGTTGCAATAACGGCTACAGCCATTAATACTTTTGTTAGTTTCATAATATTTGATTTATTGTTTAAATGAAGTATTAAAAATAAAGTATTTTTAATTAGCACATTTAATTTATAATTATTTTTTTAAGTGGCAAAAGTAAAAGTTGTTGAAAGGCTACTCTCTTTTAACAACGAAGAAAGCTCATTGTGCAACTTATTTAATTTTTGAGATGAGCTGCTGCTACAACCTTGGATTGTTATGGAATATTTCTTTACTTTTAACAAATGCGTGAAGGAATGTTTATAAAGCGGAATGTTGATAAATGGAACAGGTACCAGCACGAAAAAACGGATGATCCTGATGAAACTGCCGAACGCTTTGTTACCTTGGTAGATGACCTCTCTTATGCCAAAACATTTTATCCAAAAAGCAAGGTTACCCGATGGATAAATGCCATTGCAGGTGATATTTATCTGAGTATTTACAAAAATAAAAAGGAAAAATACAGCCGTTTTTTTACATTCTGGAAGTATGAACTGCCTTTGTTGTTTAAAAAATACCACGCCATATTTCTATTTACCTTCCTGGTTTTTAGCTGTTTTGTTTTTATTGGCGTATTCAGTTCGGCAAAGGACGAAACATTTATACGTGGCGTGCTCACCGATGCTTATGTGGATATGACAGAAGAGAACATTGCAAAGGGCGATCCATTCGGTGTATATAAAGATGAAAACCCATTTACCATGTTTGTTCGCATTGCCATGAATAATACTTTTATTGCATTTCTAATGGCGATAGGGGGGCTTTTGGCAGGTGTTGGAACATTATATGCCATGTGGCAAAATGGCTTAATGCTGGGTTGTTTTCAATACATGTTTTTTGCAAAAGGCCTTGGCTTTAAATCTGTAATGGTGATATGGGTGCATGGTACGCTGGAAATGCTGGCACTGGTAATTGCAGCGACCGCCGGTTTTATTATTGCCTATGGTGTAATTTTTCCCGGCACTTACAGCAGGCTAAATTCTTTTAAAAGAAGTGTAAAAGATGCACTTAAAATTATGGTTGTGCTGGTGCCCATCTTTATTCTTGCGGCTTTTTTTGAAAGTTATCTAACCCATTTAATGAGCAATACATTCGACAGGGAAAACAATGCTGGTATGCCTGTGTGGGTAAGTGCTGTTATTTTAGGCGCTTCTCTTTCTTTTATAAGCTGGTATTTTGTTTTGTACCCCATCCGGCTACACAAAAAAATGAACAATGCCTCTCTAAATAATAAACTATCATACAGTTGGATGGCCACAGCTAAATCCTCCAAACCTTAATTTCCCCAATTTTATAACTACCATTACTAATTGATTCATATTTGTAATTATTTTTAACAGGTAATGATTGTATCAACGTATAAATATTTTCTATCACCACTCTTACTGCTTTTACTAAGTGTGCAAAGTAATGCGCAGCAGGCTGATAATTACATTTACAAAGACTCGTCCATTCTTTATTCAAAAGACAAAGTAAATGATACCATACTGGTTGATGCACCCATGGAAGATAGTATTTCCAGCCAGGAAAAAGTATCAAACAACTTTAAAACAGTTAAGCCAGATACAAGCCTCATCAGCAATCAATTATTTATTACCAGTGATAATGCCCGGAATTTGAAAAATGAAAAGCAGTTGGCTTATGCCAAAAAACTGGATAGCCTTTTAAAAGACCTGCAACAAAAACAGGTAGCCAGTTTAACTACTACAACAAACCGCTTTTCCTTTCTGATAAGTTTTTTTTCAGCACCGCTTACAAAAATTATTTTTTGGTCGCTTGCTGCTTTCCTGGTAGTATTTATTATTGTAAAATTATTTTTCGCTGAAGGTTTTTTTCTGCGTCGATCTGCAACTACACAAATTAAACCATTGCAGGAAAAGGAACAACACGATCCCGTTTCAGTTGACTACAACAGGCTGCTTAAACATGCCATCCGAAATGGAGATTATCGGCTTGCCACCAGATACCTGTACCTTCAGTCATTGCAGCATTTAATTATAGCAGGGGCTATTTCCTATTCGCAGGATAAAACCAATTATCAATACCTGATGGAAATAAATAATCAACCTTACCGGCAGGAATTTTCATTGCTTACATTGCATTATGAATACGCATGGTACGGAGAATTCCTGCTGGATGAAGCCGGTTTTGCTACGCTGCAAAAAAAGTTTACACTATTTAACAAGCAGGTATAAAACCAGTTGAAAAAAAGCGCTACATATAGTTGTCTCTTTATCCTGCTGCTATCATTGTATGCATGTACTAACCAGCTTAGTGAAATACCCTCATTAAAAGAAAGCTATTCTAAAAATGATAAGAACCCTTTTGGAGGCTATGTTTTTTTTAAACAGGCAACCCAGTTATTTAAAAACAATGATATCAGGATTAGAAAAGATAAGGTTGAAACAAGTCTTTTGCATTTTGAAGATACGGGCGCACTCTACATAAACGTAAGTAAGAATTACTTTGTTGGTGAGCAGGGCGTCGATGCAATGAAATCATTTGTTGAAAAGGGAAACAATATGTTTATTGCAAGTGAAAATTTTGATAGTAGTTTTTTAGATTTCCTGGGTGTTACCATTGCCCCAAAACCAGCTTTTATGGTATTGGAAGATATGCAGTACACATCAGTCAGGCTAAACATTACCCGCTTTTTTGACAGCACCCGTTATGCCTATTTTTATGTTCCCTTTAAAAATCATTTTATAACCATTGCAGATAGTACCATTCAAATATTAGGGGTAAATGAAAATGGAAAACCCAATTTTCTAGTGAAATTTTTTGGAAGAGGACGTTTTTTTATACACTGCGAGCCAAGATCTTTCAGCAATTACTTTTTGCTGCAGCGGAACAATTATAATTACCTGCAACAGGCTTTATCTTTTGTTCCTGCCGAGCCGGAACATGTAATATGGGATGATTTTTACAACAAAAGATATAGAGCGCCTTCAGCCAATGACAATAAAACAGGGCTGGCAGTTTTGCTGCAATTTCCCGCAATGGCATGGGCTTTTGGGCTGTTGATTGCATTGCTTGTGTTGTACCTTTTATTTGGTAGTAAGCGCAGGCAAAGAGTGATGGAAGAATTACCGCCCAACATCAACACCTCCGTTGCATTTGCTGAAACTGTAAGCAGGTTGTACCTTCAGAAAAAGGATAACAAGGGTATTGCTGATAAAATGATTACTTATTTTTTTGAACATATCCGTAACCAATATTTTTTAAATACCAGCCAGGTAAACGATTCGTTTGTGGATACGTTGAGCCGCAAAAGCAATGTATCTTTTAAGGATACAGAAATGTTATTTGCCCACATACTACACATACAGGAATCTTATGCCATTAGCGACCAGGAATTGTTATTACTCAACCAGCAAATAGAAAGCTTTTATAAAACGAAAACATAATGGAAGAAAATATTTTTGAACAGCGTCTTGATCTTTCTGCTCTTAACCACAGTGTGGCAAACATCCGCAGTGAAATGAGCAAGGTTATTGTAGGCCAGTTTAGAATGCTGGATTTGTTGTTGATTGGGTTGCTTTGCGATGGACATATTTTAATAGAAGGTGTTCCCGGTGTTGCCAAAACGTTAACCGCAAAACTGCTAGCTAAAGTGATTGATTCCGATTTTTCCAGGATACAGTTTACGCCCGACCTGATGCCTAGTGATGTAGTGGGCACTACCGTATTTAATTCAAAGGAGGGTGAATTTAATTTTAAGCCCGGGCCGGTTTTCAGCAATATTATTTTGATTGATGAAATTAACAGGGCACCGGCAAAAACACAGGCAGCTTTGTTTGAAGTAATGGAAGAAAGGCAGGTAACGGTTGATGGAATTACTTACCAAATGCGCTATCCATTTATTATAGTAGCTACACAAAATCCGATAGAACAAGAAGGAACGTATAGATTGCCCGAAGCACAACTTGACAGATTCATCTTTAAAATTGATGTTCAATATCCGTCCCTTACGGAAGAGATTGATATCTTAAACAAACAGCATGGAATGCCTGCCAGTGCCTTATTGCAGACGATTGAAAAGGTATTGACACCAGATCAACTGCATACATACAGAAATATTATTCAGTCTGTATTTGTGGAGCCAAAGCTGATTGAGTTTATAGCTAAAATAGTAAATGAAACAAGGAACAACCCTGCGCTGTATTTAGGCGCTTCGCCAAGAGCGTCGCTTGCAATTTTACGATCAGCCAAAGCCAATGCAGCCATCAAAGGACGAGATTTTGTAACACCCGACGACATTAAGGAAATGGCAACACCCGTATTGCGTCACCGTATAATATTAACTCCTGAAAAGGAGATGGAAGGCATAATCGCTGATGAGTTGATTGAAAATATTTTAAGAACAATTGAAGTGCCGCGGTAGGGTGGTTCTGTGATTTGTGATTTGTGATCTGTGATTTTTGATTTTTGAATTGTGATGTATGATTTTGATTTGTGAAGTAAGTTAATTGTTAATCCCTGAATAGTTCTTTTTTGTATGATGTGTGATTTTTACTCAGTCATCGAAAATATTAGACACTTCGAATAACTCCCCTTTAGGGGATGGGGGTAGACAAGTTAAATAACTCCCCTTTAGGGGATGATGGGGGCAAACACTCCCAATAAATTAAATCTAT
>JAYTTM010000492.1:0-1647 GCA_043745055.1 Chitinophagaceae bacterium
AACCTCGCTTTGTATTGTTCCACTGTTTTCATTAACCGGGTACCTTCATTAAATGCTTCCCATGACAGATCTTCTAAAAAAGCGAACCCTTGCATCAGGCTTACTTGTATCTTGGCACCAAACTCTACATTGGCATTTGTTTTCCCTCTAACAATGGGGCGCACATGAGGTTGATGAATACTTACTATCCTATGTTCTACACTGTGTATTTTTTGTTGATACATCTTTGCCTGTTGATCATAGAGGGTTTGTATCACTAAAAAATATTTATATTGATGAGGATCAAAAGGGATTTTTTTATAGCCCTCCAGTAATGTGTAAATGCTTTTGATATCCCTTTTCAAATAGCATAACTGTTTTCTGATAGCATTCCTTATCTCTCTCTTTGTTTTCCTTTTCTTTTGGGCTGTTTTTAAATAATCTTTTCTTGCTCTTTCTCTGTAAGTCCGTGGTTTTTTTTCATGCATTGCCGGGAAAAACAAAAAGTCTATTAATTCCTCTGCCTTCTCTCTGGAATCATTTAGCAAATTCAAATCCGTGGGATAGCTGATGTCTTGCGGACAGGCTGTGGCATCTACTATTAATTTGCCTTCATGCGTTATGGCAGTTGGCTCCACTGTGCTAATTGCCGACATCTGCAATTCTTCTATTACCTCTGTTGCTACTGGTGGCGATGGCGGATACTCCTTTTCAACAGTACTATTTTCTTCTTTTGTAACAAAGAGATGGAGTATCTTCTCATTAATAGCATTGATTTGTTCAAGGCCAAGGCGTTTACGAAGCTCCACAAATAAGGATGAATCAAAAGCCTCTTCATAACTAAAACTGCTATAGCCTATAAAATACTGGAGGAAAATATTCTCCTGTATTTGTTGTATCGTCTCCCGATCGCTTAAATCACACATATGTTTAATGATCAATGCGCCTATTGCAACTCGCGGATTAATCCCCGCTGCTCCTGTCTCGCTATTATTTAACTGCTTTTGATAAATATTGACCAATGCATCCCAGGGTATCTTATGGGCTAAGGAAACCCAACGATTCCTTGAGCTTAAATATTTTGTGAAGGGAGACTCAAACCCAACCAGTGTAGGCTGGTTAGGACTAACATAGCACTGCTTGGATGCACGGGTTTTAAGAGCTTTTGCCATTATTGCTTGCACTTGGTTATCCCAAATATCTCGAAAACTATTGAATTTAATGGAGTTGACAGATAATCAGCAGACCCTAATTAGTTGATCCCCTGACCTTGGGTACGCTGAAGAAGTTTTCTCCAATATTTTTTTTGCCGCGTCCTTTAGGGCGTGGAGATAAGACCACAGATAATCCTATACTGGCGCTTTAGCGCCGGGTCTGGTGACTAATTTCATGGTATGTTCTCATCCAAAAACCACTCGGGACTAAAGTCCCGGCTATAATAAAAGGGGACATTTCATTCCACGCCCTAAAGGACGCGGCAATACAAAACAAGCAGATCAGTAATTACTCATTAAATCTTCCAAACACCCATTGTCGCCCGACCAACTGCTAAATCGTAAAGGGAAATTCTATTTTTAAACAGATTTCATGTTTTCAATAAAGTAAGCTTCTGCATTAAGTGTAAATTAAAGTTGTAAAACTGATTAATCACACTTAAAAACAGAAGCT
>JAYTTM010000493.1:0-1643 GCA_043745055.1 Chitinophagaceae bacterium
GCTTTGAAAAAGAAAAGAAAACCGATTAAGAAAAAAGATACCGAAATTGTAAGTGTTGTAAAAGCAATCCGGGGAAAGAAAAAGAAATGACTTTGTTAATCATTGCTCCAAACATTCCAAAAAATAATTCCTATTTTTTCCATTCTCAATAAAAAAAACTATTTTGCAGTTGAGTAACGAATGAAAAAACTAGCTGCCATAGTATTATTAGTCATATTTACCTTCAATATTGCAGGGTACCACTTGCTATACAACATGCTGGCCACTAACTCAGATGCCACGCTGGAATTGGCTTTAGACGCACAAGATTACAATGATGCAGATTTAATCTCCATTAAGCAGCCTACCAATCTTCCTTATTACAGCAATACAAAAAGCTTTCAACGCATAGATGGTGAAGTGGAAATTGATGGGGTAAAATACAAGTACGTTAAGTGCCGTATATACAACGATTCTTTAGAAATGCTTTGCATTCCCAATGTAGCTAAAATGAAAATTGAAGCATCTAAAAATGCTTATGCAAAAGTGGCCAATGACTTTCAGCAAGACAATAACAAAAAGAAATCCGGATCTGAAAGCAAATCATTCCAAAAAGCATTGAGCGAATATGAAGAGCTGTCCTCAACTTTTGCAGAAGGTAGTTTTTGCATTATCAATAATGGATTTGTTCCTTTTAATACCCTAATTCAAAACAAACATTACTTCAACACTGTTGAGCAGCCTCCCGATGCTGCCAGGGCATAACCAGCTTTTATATGTAAGCCTGTTTACTAACCTGTAAACAGCCATTTATTCATTTATTTTTTGTATGAAAATTTTTGTAGCATCAATAGCTGTATTGTTATTGGTAACCGGTTGTAAAAATACACCTGTAAAACAAACGTATTTTGGTGACAACACTTTTACCTATTGTAAAACTGTAAAGGAATTGAACGAAGTGGTGAAGCATGTAGGATTTGCACCTATTGTAGCAAGCCGTAATTATGCCTATGCCAACATTGCAGCATATGAGTGCATTGTAAGTGGCTATCCTAAAGAATTCAAATCATTGGCAGGGCAAATTAATGGCCTTAAAGCAATGCCCATGCCGGATACTGCTAAAAAAATTGATTTTGAATTTGCTTCTTTGCTTGCTTTTTGTAAAGTGGGTGAAGCAGTTACTTTTCCAGAGGGAAGCATGCAGGAATATGTGGATAGCCTGAAGAAAATGGCAAAAGACCAAGGTATGCCCAACGACATGTTCCGCAATACAATAGCATTTGCCGATACCGTGAGTAACACTATATTGGCATGGAGTAAAAAAGATAATTATGCCCAAACAAGAAGTGCATCAAGGTACACCGTAATTGATTCTCCCGGCCGCTGGGTGCCTACACCACCAGCCTATACAAGTGCCCTTGAGCCACACTGGAATGAGATACGACCCATTGCAATGGATAGCTGTAATCAGTTTGTTCCACCACCACCAATCCCTTTTAATGTTACCAATAAAAATGGATTGTATTACAAGCAGGTGATGGCTGTAAAAAACAGTGTAGATAGTTTAACGGAGGAGCAAAAACACATTGCTGAATTCTGGGACGACCTGGGTGGTAAATTGAATGTGGCTGGTCATGTAATGTTCATCACTAAAAAGTTTTCAC
>JAYTTM010000494.1:0-1640 GCA_043745055.1 Chitinophagaceae bacterium
AGGGTCTTCCTGTAAATCCGTAATTCACACTGGGCCTGTATTTGGTGGATAATAAATATTAAAAAAGCCCCACAATGGCACAATATGTGTTCAAAGTGGGGCAGCGTTAATATTTAAATCTATGACAAATTTACTATTTCCACATCAAAATTTATTACACCAGAGATTTTTACAAACCGACTTAGGTCAGTTGTTTTTATCCATTCCTTTTGATGCCTTAGCGGCAACATTACCGGCACCCAAACACAGCAAAAGCGGTAAAGGCTGTAAGCCCTGGTTTGATGTTAAAGGCGGTATAGCCTTACAATTTTTAAAACATTATTTATGCCTGAGCGATGAACTGCTGATACAGCGCATCAATACCGATTGGAGCATGCAATATTTTTGCGGCATACAATTAAAACCTCACGAAGTAATTAAAGATACCAACCTGCCCAGCTATTGGCGTGGGTATATAGGGGAGCATTTAGATATAACAGCTATGCAAAAAGAGTTTGCTGTTTTTTGGAAGCCATCGTTAAGCGGAACAAATATGAGCAGCGAAGATGCTACCTGTTACGAGAGCCGG
Source organism: Chitinophagaceae bacterium (assembly GCA_043745055.1). Classification (GTDB taxonomy): domain Bacteria; phylum Bacteroidota; class Bacteroidia; order Chitinophagales; family Chitinophagaceae; genus Ferruginibacter. The sequence continues at coordinate 569 of JAYTTM010000494.1, forward strand.
ATAAGCTTTCCCACACCCGTAAAAATAGTGTGGGATGCCTGCCACAAAACGTATCTTAGTTATAACAATAAAAGAAAAAAATTAAACCAACGGGAAAGCAGGTGCAATTACGCATTGATGCACAAAGCATTTTTAAGCTACCAAAAAACTAAAAAGAAAACCAAAAAGGCAGAGAAGAAGTTATTGAAAAAACTACTCAAATTTTTATTGCGGCTTTTACAATTGCACCACAAAATTGTGGAGGCTCATAAGTTGCAGTTATCCCAAAAAGAATTATCTCAAATGCTTGCCATAACAACCGTGTATGAGCAACAGCACAGCAAAGTATATGGACAAGTTGAACAAATAAAAGACAGGATTGTGAGTTTAAGTAAACCCTATATACGCCCCATTGTAAGAGGCAAAGAAACAAAAGCTGTAGAGTTTGGGGCAAAGGTAAATAAGCTGCAGATAGATGGCATTAGTTTTATAGAGCACTTCAGTTACGATGCCTTTAATGAAGGTACACGGCTAAAAAACTGCATAGCACTTCACCGGGATTTGTTTGGCAAATGCAGCCATCACAGTGCCGATAAAATATATGCCACCAATGCCAACAGAACCTATTGCAGCCAAAATAAAATCACCACCAACTTTATACCTAAAGGCAAACAAAAAGCAGCACACCAGGATCAAAATAAAGTTATGAGGGCTGTACTTGATAAAGAAAGAGGCTCCCGGTTAGAAGGCAGCTTCGGCAACGAAAAAAATCATTACTGCCTGCAAAAAATAAATGCAAGAAATGCGAACACAGAGAAATGCTGGATATTTTTTGGAATAATGACGGCCAATGCCGCCATCATTACCAACAGAAGAGAAAAAGAGACAGCCCTAAAAAGAGCAGCCTGAAAAAATATTGAAATATAAAAAACGCCAACAAAATTGGCGTATAAAAATCTATTGCCCTAAGCTAAAAAATAGTATTCAAAATCATAAAATCCGAGTCAAAATTGAAAATTATTTGATACCAGCAAATTTATTGAACCTCATTGTTTGACGGCTTTTTTTGAACTTTGGAATTTACAGGAATACC
>JAYTTM010000495.1:0-1639 GCA_043745055.1 Chitinophagaceae bacterium
AAGGCAGGGTTTTCTGCGCCGGATACAAACAGCTGTTTCTCCAATACCAATTTTGTGTTTACAGATACCTCTGTACAAAATCCCGGCGTGCCAATTGTAAACTGGCAATGGAATTTTGGTAACGGCACTACGCTTACAACTGATACGGACAGCAGTATCAACAAAGTGTACAATGGAGTTGCCTATTATAATTTTTATACCGTCTCACTTACTATTACCGATTCTTTTGGGTGTATCTCCACCGTTACCAAACCAAACTATATAAAAGTCTACCGGCCAAAAGCAGATTACTTTAGTTACGATACACTCAAGTGCGGTGCGTTTAACGTGTTCCTGTATAATTATGCACAGGTTTACAATGGTACCACTTCGTGGGATTATGGCGACGGAACCACATCCGTTGGGTATTATGGTTCTCGTACCTATTTAGCGGAAGGCAGTTATAATATTAAAATGGTGGTAAAAGATGAGAATGGTTGTACCGATAGTATTACCCGTCCTTCTTATATAAAACTGGTAAAGCCCGATGCACAGTTTAAAGTTGGCGACACCACCAAATGTGCGCCAACAGCAATAACTTTTAGTGATAGTTCTACCTACGCAAGCAGTTGGGTATGGGATTTTGGAGATGGTGGCACCGGGAGTACCGATCAGAATCCATCACCGAAAATTTATGCGTTGCCTGGTATTTATAAAGTTACGCTCAGGGTAAAGGGATTGAATAATTGCGAAGATTCTGTTTCAAAATTCATTCGTGTTCGTGGGCCTATTGGAACGCTTACAGCCAATACCGGCAATGGTTGCAAGCCCTACAGCATTGCCATGAATGTAAAAGGAAGTTTCATTAGTACCTACGCATGGGATTACAATGATGGTACACCTGTTTTTCCAACAACCATTGATAGTAACGTAACACATACCTACAGCAATGCCGGCATTTATATTCCCAATGTGATACTTACCAGTCCGGAGGGCTGCCCTTTTACACTCAAAGCTCCAGACTCTGTTTTTGTAGATTCTGCCAAAGCAAAATTTGTATTTGACAATACCCGTTTTTGCGATAGTGGTGTTGTGCAATTTACCAATCAAAGTATTGTTCCGCTTTTTTCTTCCATGCGTTACAAATGGACTTTTGGTGATGGTGGCACAGATACAGTTGCCAATCCACAGCATTTGTTTAATACACCTGGTTCCTATACTGTCAAATTAGTTGTCCTCTCCAAATACGGGTGTACCGACTCTTTCATTGTTGCCAATGCAGTAAAAGTCTTCGCCAGTCCGGCAATCACGATAAATGGGATCAATACAGTTTGTCTAAAACCTTTTACAAGATTACAATACACAAGCACCATTATAACTGCAGATGCAATTGCAAAATATGTTTGGAAAATTGATGGTGATAGTATCGGCAATGCAGCAAATCTTATTTATAATTACAGGTTGGCAGGCAATCATGTGTTGTCATTAACAGCCACTACCATTAACGGATGCACCACTACAGCAACAAAGAATTTATTGGTTGATTCTGTCAAAACAAATTTCAGTTTAACACCCGTTCGTTTTTGCGGAAGCGGTATTGCTTCATTCAATAATCTCACCAGTAATTTTGGTGCCATCGATTTTTATCTATGGAGTTTTG
>JAYTTM010000496.1:0-1637 GCA_043745055.1 Chitinophagaceae bacterium
ATTTTTTATTTCGTTGGTGTCAGTAACTGCTTTTGCTACAACATTTTGATAAACCGGGCAGCTTGCTGTGTTAAATAGGGTGGCTTCAATTGCAGCAGCCAACTCTTCTTTGGCTGGTAGCATTAACGGCGAATGAAATGCACCACCAACCGGCAATACCAACGCTCTTTTAGCACCTGCTGCTTTCATTTGCTCGCAGGCAATATCAATGCCTTTTATGCTACCGCTAATCACCAACTGGCCAGGGCAATTATAATTGGCCGCCACAACTATTTCACCGGTTTCATTTTGTATGGCAGCGCAAACTTCTTCTACTTTTTCATCAGCCAATGCCAGTACGGCAGCCATGGTAGAAGGTTGCAACTCACAGGCTTTTTGCATGGCTTTTGCTCGGATAGAAACTAATTTAAGTGCAGCTTCAAAACTCAATACATTGTTTGCCACCAAGGCGGTAAATTCACCGAGGGAATGGCCGGCAACCATATCGGGTTTTGCACCTTCAATTGTCTTAAAGGCCGCTACCGAGTGTAAGAAAACAGCAGGTTGCGTAACATTTGTTTGCTTTAAATCTTCTGCTGTTCCGTTGAACATGATGTTGGCAATGTCAAATCCCAAAATATCGTTGGCAGTATCAAATAATTCTTTCACCAATAAATTGGATTCATATAATTCTTTTCCCATTCCGGTAAATTGAGATCCTTGTCCGGGAAATACAAAAGCGTGTGACATAATTTAAAAGTTTGAATCAAAAATAATTTTTAAATTTGAAGAACAAAATAATTATGCCATTACCAGATCAAATATTTAAGCCGGAGCGCTACACCTACCAGGACTATCTTTTGTGGAAAGGAGATTGGGAACTTGTAAATGGTTATCCGTATGCGATGGCGCCTTCGCCTATTAAAAGCCATCAATGGTTTGGAAAAACTTTTATCAAAAAAATTGAAAATAAACTGGAAGAAGTTTGTTTAAAATGTAACTGCCAGGCTTTTTATGAATTAGATTGGGTAATAGACGAAGATTCAGTAGTAAGACCAGACTGTGTTGTTATATGTGGTACTCAACCAAATGAAGATTATATAAGTAAGGCTCCAATTTTAGTAGTTGAAATTTCATCAAGATCTACCAAACTTAGAGACAGAAATACAAAATATAATTTGTACGAAATGCAAGGGGTAAAGTATTATATAATTGCCGACACAGATAATAAAACAGTAGAAGCGTTTGAGCTATCAGCAAATAAATATGATAAGAAAACCAATAGCACATTTGAATTAACGTCTGAATGCACTATTGATTTTGATGTGTACAATCTTTGGGCATCAATGTAACTTGGCGCTGATTAATTTTAAAAATTCGCTTCTCGTTTCGTTCTTTTCAAACTCTCCCCAAAAAGCAGAGGTAGTAGTTACAGAATTTTGTTTTTGCACTCCCCTCATCATCATACACAAATGAGATGCTTCTATTACAACTGCAACACCTAACGGATTTAATGTTTCTTTGATGGAGTTTAAAATCTGGTGTGTTAATCTTTCCTGTACCTGCAGGCGGCGGCTGTAAACATCCACTACTCTTGCAATTTTACTGAGGCCGGTAATCCATCCATTGGGAATGTAGGCCACGTGAGCCTTGCCGTA
>JAYTTM010000497.1:0-1634 GCA_043745055.1 Chitinophagaceae bacterium
ATGTGGCGGGAGCGGACCAAAGGCAGAAATACCAAACATGAAGCATTGAGAGGCGACGATATAGATCGTTTTAAATGCAGCAGGCAAAAGGCTATTTCAATGAACAAAATATCTAAGCGATAGCATATTGGCAAAGAGACTAAAAGAGTAAAAGGGGCAAGCTGTAAATAACCTACATCTCTCCTTTAACCTCCTTTCCATCTTTACCTTCTTTGCTAAAAAATAGCAAAACATTTACCAATATATTAAAACACAGCCATTTACCTTTGCAAGTATGATTGATAAAAAAGCAAGCGAATCGTTGGTAGTAATGACGGAACTGGTATTACCCAACGACACCAACAGTTTTGGTAATTTAATGGGTGGCCGCCTTATGTACTGGATGGACATTGCATCTGCACTGGCAGCCATGAAACACAGTGGCTCGCCGGTAGTAACAGCATCTGTAGATAATATTTCTTTTGAAAATCCCATAAAAATTGGCAACGTTGTACATATCGAAGCCAAAGTGTCGAGAGTATTTCACAGCAGTATGGAAGTACACATGAAAGTTTGGGGCGAAGATGCTTTACAACAATACCGCTACAAAAGCAACGAAGCATATTATACCTTTGTGGCACTCGATCCCAATAGCAAACCAAGGCCGGTAAACAAGCTAATTCCCGAAACCGAAGAAGAACATAAATTATATGAAGGAGCCTTACGCCGCCGACAGATACGCCTGATTTTGGGCGGCAAAATGAAACCGGAAGATGCACAGGAATTAAAGGCATTATTTTCCTAAGCATATTGGTAGGTTTTTGTAAAAATTATGTCTACCGTTTTAATTAATAAACAACCTGGATAAGAAATATTTTTTGTCCGGGCTGTTGTTTTTCAATTTTACATTCTTGCATCGCCCTCTTGTACGGCATACCTTTTATCAACATTTAAATACAGCATTGCTGACCGCCGGAAATTTCTTAACTATTGAACACTGCAACCAATTAGCTTAGCATTTGTCTGCATTACAATATCACTTTTTCAACAAAACCTTTTGCCAGTTGTATTATATTAATAGTATTCTACCACTATAAACAACCATGTCTAAAAAAATATTTTTATCCGCCACCTGGGAACATTTAGTCATGATGAATTATGAAGTTGATCCGGGCATACTTAAGCAACACCTTCCTCCTTACACAACAGTAGATTTATTTGAAGGAAAGGCTTTGGTTAGCGTAGTAGGTTTTTTATTCAACAACACAAAAGTCTTCGGTATCCGCTGGCCGTTTCATACAAATTTTGAAGAAGTTAATTTGCGCTATTACCTGAAACATTTTGATGGTGAAAAATGGAAACGGGGCGTGGGCTTTGTGTCGGAGATTGTACCCAGCCCAATCATTGCTGTTATCGCCAATACCTTATACAATGAGCATTACAGCACGGCAAAAATGAACCACAAAATAATTACTACCGATGATACTTTATCTGTAACCTACAACTGGAAAACAAAACTAACGGGTTGGAATAGTTTATCAGTAGAAGCCAGTAACAATATCAAACCGATTACAACAGGCAGTGAGGAAGAATTTATTTTTGAACATTATTTTGGCTACAACGGTCTCAATAAAACAACCACCATTGAGTATGGG
>JAYTTM010000498.1:0-1634 GCA_043745055.1 Chitinophagaceae bacterium
GCATCTTTTAGCGATGATTTGTTAACGGAATATAGTTGCTCTTTGGTGAGTTTTAAACCTTTTTTAACCATATCATTATATACTTGCTGACCGAGCAGCATTGGTAGCCACATCCCCTCATCGGCACTTGCTTTTAGCAGACTGATGCATAACACTGCCGAGACAAAAATCTTTTTCATATAGTAATTGTTTTAGTGTTCAAAAATAATCAATATTGATGAGCTGCCTTGTGATATAAATCTTTAAAAACAAATGAACTGTTTTAATTTGTTTAACAAAATTAACTGGTATGGAACTTTAATTTTTTAACCCTAATAGATTTACGAGAAGATGATTTTTTCTTTATTAAACCGCTGCTTTACCTCCGATTTTTTGGGAGTTGTTACACTAAAAAGTGATTCAATGCATATTTTTTTAGATAATGGTACCCCTCATACCAATAATGAAAGACCTGTTTTGCAAATTGTACCAGCCCATTGATGATTTGGTTTAATTACCATTCTAATATTTTTCTAAACTTGTTGGCAACAGTGATTTATATTTGTTAGTGTCCTGTCCCTGAGAAATGACAACAAACAATATCAAAAACCTTTCAGTAGCAAATTTTATAGAATGTCTATACCTATCTGTTACTGATAATTGAAACAGCGAGCGTATGGCCATTTTTGATTTAAAACTTCCTAAAAGTATTGCTGCAGCCCTTCGCCTAAAAATAAGCGATCCCAGACGGTTGCAATTAAGAGTACTTAAGAAGTTACTACGCAAAGCAAGATTCACACAGTTTGGCCAGCAGTATAGATTTGACGAAGTATTAATGAGCCGTCATCCAGGTAAAAAATTTCAGCAATTAGTGCCAGCTTATAATTACAGCAAAATATATAGCGAGTGGTGGCACAAAGCAAAGGAAGGTGTTCCGGATGTATGCTGGCCTGGTGTAATAAAATATTTTGCGCTTAGCAGTGGTACCAGCGAAGCTACCAGTAAATTTATACCCATCACCAAAGATCTTATCAGAAGTAATACCATCACTAGTTTCAGGCAATTAATTAGCCTTGCAAAATACGATGATGTACCCAAAAGTGCTGTAGGTAAAGGTTGGTTGATGCTGGGTGGCAGTACCCAATTACAAAAAGGTCCTACTTATTATGCAGGCGATTTGAGCGGCATACAACAAAAAAATATCCCCTTCTGGTTTCAGGGTTTGGGATTGTATAAACCAGGTAAAAAAATTGCGAAAGAAAAAGACTGGGCAAAAAAATTAGAAGAAATAGTTGAGAATGCCCCCAATTGGGATATTGGTTTTATAATGGGTGTACCTGCCTGGCTGCAGTTGTGTATGGAGAAAATTATAGAGCGCTACCAGCTCAATAATATCCATGAAATGTGGCCCCATCTTGCTTTTTACGTACATGGCGGTGTGGCAATGGAACCATACAAAAAAGGATTTACAAAATTATTGGGTAAGCCAATTACCTATATCGAAACTTACCTGGCAAGCGAAGGGTTTCTTGCATATCAAAACCGCCAGGATGCAACAGGAATGCACCTTGCATTAAATGGCAGCATATTCTTTGAGTTTGTTCCCTTTGATGATATCAACTTTGATACGGAAGGAAATATGGTTGACAATCCCC
>JAYTTM010000499.1:0-1632 GCA_043745055.1 Chitinophagaceae bacterium
TTTTTAAGAAAAAAACGGTTGAATAATTTACCCAAAACACCATAAGGACTTTCAAATTTCAGCAAATCAATCATGATGGTGCCGTTATTGGTTTTTTTAAAATGATGCTGATGACTGAAGCTTTTAAAATCGCCTTTTGTCATTTCATCTGTAAATGAGTAAGGCCTGCACATTTCGATAATTTTTGAAGTAAACTGCCGCTGTTTCAACAGATGTTTTGCTTGCCAGGTAACGGTTTCATTTTCATTAATCAATCCTGTTAAAACCCCTGCAATGGCCGTTTCACCGGTTTGTGCTGTAGAAATTTTATGCAGGTTGATACTGCGACTTAAATCAAAAACCCGTTCAATAGGTGCAATAATAAATGTAGTTAAATGAATGGATGTCATTTGATTTTGTGTTCCCCCTTTGGGGGGTTAGAGGGCTTTTAAACAAACGGAATTTTTACCACCTTAGCCCTTAAAAGGGTGTTTCGTATGCTGATAAAAATTTCACTGTCAATGGCTGTATGTTTACTGTCAACATAACCAAGACCAACAGCCTTGCCAAGCGAAGGTGCCTGTGTGCCTGAGGTTACCTTGCCAATAGTATTACCTTCAAAATCTTTAATCAAATAATCATGGCGGGCAATACCTTTTTCCAACATTTCAAAACCAACCAGTTTTTGGGTTACACCTTCTGCTTTTTGTTTTTCAAAATAAGGGCTGTTGGTGAAGTCTTTGGTGAATTTAGTTATCCAGCCAAGGCCGGCTTCTAATGGAGAAGTTGTATCGTCGATATCATTGCCATATAAACAAAAACCCATTTCCAGCCTTAAAGTATCTCTTGCCCCAAGGCCAATTGGTTTAATGCAAGCCACTTTGCCAGCTTCAAAAATTGCATCCCAGATTTTTTCGGCATTATCATCTGCATCTTCAAAATAAATTTCTACACCGCCAGATCCTGTGTAGCCTGTTGCACTTACTAATACATTTTCTACCCCTGCAAATTTGCCTTTGGCAAAAGTGTAGTACTTCATATTCAGGATGTCAATATCTGTAAGTGGCTGTAAAATTTTGGTGGCATTAGGGCCTTGTATGGCCAGCAGACAGGTTTTGTCGCTGATGTTAATCATCTCCACACCATCCGTATTATGGGCACTTATCCATTTCCAGTCTTTATCAATATTACTGGCATTTACAACCAGCATATATGCTTTGTTTTCTTCCATACAATACACTAGTAAATCATCTACAATACCACCATCCTTATTGGGCAAACAACTGTATTGGGCTTTGCCATTGCTTAGTTTGGATGCATCATTGGTTGTAACCCGTTGAATTAAATCCAGCGCCTTATCTCCTTTTAAAACAAATTCTCCCATGTGGCTTACATCAAATACACCTGCATTGTTGCGAACGGCAGCATGTTCATCATTTATGCCGCTGTAGCTAATGGGCATATTGTATCCTGCAAACTCAGCCATTTTTGCACCCAGTGCAATATGTTTTGCTGTAAAAGGAGTAGTCTTCATTAATTGATAATTGAATAATTGATAATTGATAATTGATAATTGATAATTGATAATTTAAGGCAATGCTGACAAAAGTAAATGAAATTAAAGTGGATGTAAAATCAATATAAATGATGCAA
>JAYTTM010000500.1:0-1630 GCA_043745055.1 Chitinophagaceae bacterium
TAATAGATTGGAAACTGCTGGGAAGCTTCACTGGTTTTGCTGTGGGGGGTATCTTTATCGGCATATTCCTTTCTAAAAAAATCCCCGGCGATAAACTGAAAAAAGCATTTGGCTGGTTTGTTTTAGCAATGGGCATTTATATTATAGTTAAAGAAATATTCTTCCCAACAGGAGGCGCACATTAATATGAAATACAATCAATCAAACATAACTATAGTGTGGCTTAGCTTTTCCGTAGCGGTAACTGAATTTAATTTTTTGCAATTACTTATGATACTGAAATGTAACCAATGTTACCATCGGTTGTAAAAAGACTTACCATATTTGCATTATAAATAAATAATTAATACTAAAAAAAGATAACTATGTTTTTCCAACACGTTTACGACAAAAGCCTTGCCCAGGCAAGTTATTTCATCGGCTGCCAAAAAGCAGGCGTTGCCGCAGTTATTGATGCAAAACGGGATGTGGATACCTACCTCGAAATAGCTAAAGCCAACAACATGAAGATCACCCACATTTTTGAGACGCATATTCATGCCGATTTTTTGGCAGGTTCAAGAGAGTTAGCCAAACTTACAGGGGCAGAAATATATTTATCTGACGAAGGTGGTGAAGGTTGGGAATATGAATTCCCTCATCATGGATTAAAAAACGGAGATAAAATTAAAATGGGCAACCTTAATTTTGATGTGTTGCATACACCTGGCCACACACCTGAAAGCATCAGTTTTTTGTTAACAGATAATCCTGCTTCTGCAAAACCAGTGATGTTATTTACCGGCGACTTTGTTTTTGTAGGCGATATTGGCCGCCCCGATTTACTGGAAAAAGCAGCAGGTATAGTTGGCACTGCAGATGCAGGTGCATTGCAGATGTATAATTCTATTCAAAAATTTGCAGAATTGCCCGGTTATATACAGGTATGGCCAGGCCATGGTGCAGGCAGTGCTTGTGGTAAGGCTTTGGGTGCCGTTCCAAGCACCACAGTGGGTTACGAAAAAATAAGAAACTGGGCATTGCAGTTTGAAAATGATAAACCCGGTTTTGTAAAATACTTGCTTGAAGACCAGCCAGAACCACCAAAGTATTTTGCCATGATGAAAAGGCTGAATAAGGTGGACCGCCCCTTGCTGACTGAAGTACCTAAGCAAAAATTACTTTCGTCAACAGCATTAAAAGATGCAATGGCAAAAGGCATAAAGTTGATTGATGCAAGAAATAAAGTTGATTTTGCAGCAGGCTTTATACCCGGCAGCTACAACATACAGGGCAATAATGCTTTTGCTACCTGGGCTGGATGGTTTTTAAAATATGATGAACCATTTATGCTATTGGCTGATGAAAGCCAATTAGATGACCTTACCAGAAAACTGATGCGTATTGGATTGGATAATGTGTATGGATATATTCCCTCTACTTCGGTATGGACAGTTACCGGTGGTACATTGGAAAAAGCAAAGAACATTACTTTAGAGGAGGCAAAAGAACTAATCAATAACAATGGTATTCAACTGATTGACTTAAGGGGTGAAACTGAATACAATACCGGGCATATTGCTAAAGCAGATAATGTATTTGTAGGAACATTGCCACAAAACCTGGATAAAGTAAGTAGAGATAAAAAAGT
>JAYTTM010000501.1:0-1629 GCA_043745055.1 Chitinophagaceae bacterium
CCCATTATACAAAGTATAGGTAGATTTTTCTTTACTATAAAAATAGTCAGAACCAAAACGCAGTGCACTCAGGCCGCTTATTTTTTTCTCCAGTACCAACCTTGCCTGAGCATAAATACTATTACTTACCAGGCTAAAATTTTTAAATGCATAAAAAACTGGAGAAGTAACGATAAACTTATTATTATTTGCATCCTGTGTTTCATTGGCTATATCATCTTTGTTGCTGCTAAAGCTGATGCCTGCATTAATTTTCCAGCCATTACCAATTCTGTCTTTCCAGTTAATGTTTTGATATATGTTAAGGTTACTCAATTCAAATGCATTTTTCAAAACAACCGAGTCTATATCCGGCGACCGAAAAGCAGTATTGTTGGCACTTACATATCCATAATATTTTACAAAGCCGTTATTCTTTGTTTTTATCCTAAAGTTGGCATCGCCCTGGTTATAAATGGGAATCTTAAAAAAATCCTGCTTTTGTTTAATGACATTAAAAGCCAGCCAAAGATTGGTATGGTTAAAAGAAACACCCCACGATGATTTTTTATTTTTCGATAAATGTTGAATACCTCCTCCCACCCCAACGATTGAAATACTAAGATCGGCCTGGGTTCTTTCGGGCAAATCGGTACTCTCTAAAATTAATGCGGAAGAAAGTGCCTGTCCATACAGAGCAGAATAGCCACCGGTACTAAAAACTGTTCCCTTAAACAAAAATGGATTAAACCGTCCACGGGTAGCTATACCGGGGGTACTACTATAAAAAAAGTTATTCACCAGGTTGCCATCCATGTATATTTTACTTTCGGTAGCAGTGCCGCCTCTTACAAAAAGTCCTTCACTCTCCCCCACCTGCTGTGTACCGGGCAAAGATTTAAAGGCACTGGTAACATCGCCATTGGCACTTGGCGTTGTAACAATATCAATCGAATTTAATACAGCGCCTTTGTTTTTATCACTTGCCTCAAAGGAACCAGCCGATATAACGACCGCTTTTAATTCAGTAATTTGCTCCTTTAAGGCAAAATTTTGAACAATAGAAGCATTTGCTAATATAATTTTCTGAAGAACTACAAAATACCCGCCGGAAGACACCTCCATTGTTTGTTCTCCTTTCTCTTCGGTAGTAAATGAGTAATTCCCTAGCGAATCGGAAGTGGCTCCCTCATAGGTATTTTTTAACGCTATACTGGCCCCGACAACGGGCTTATTTTTAGAATCTGCTACACGTCCACATACCTTCATCTGCGCTTTTGATGCAGCGAAGTTTAAGAGCAATAGGACAAATAATAACTGTTTCATTTTGATAATTGATACACAAACGTAAAGTAGTTTATTTAATAAACCAAATTAATTTATTTGTTATCAAAACAATTTTTCAAGTTGCCATCATGTCAGTCTGCTTCAGAGTTTATTTTTTAAGTAATTGATTTACAAGTGTCTACAATGTCAAAACGATTAATAACATTATGCATCATCGTTATAAAAAACTTATTAACATCCAGAAAATTAATTTTTTTTTGTGGAGGCAATTTGTAATTTAGCAATAGAATTTAATGGGTTAGTAAGTACAAAGGGTTAGCAGCAATGCTAACCCTTTTACTTTTGAAAATAAAAAACATTCTT
>JAYTTM010000502.1:0-1629 GCA_043745055.1 Chitinophagaceae bacterium
TATCAATTATCAATTATCAATTATCAATTATCAATTATCAATTATCAATTATCAATTATCAATTATCAATAATCAATTATCAATTAAAATGACTCCATATATTCTTTATTCAGATGGTGCAGGCAATATTTTTGAAGATACTTCTTTGTATGTAACTGGCCGTAGTGGCTGGGATGCCATGCCAATACCATCGGATGAATGGATTGATTTGCCGGAAGGTGGCAACCTTTACGAGCTGCCCGGCAGACGAGGCATTGGCATTGATGTGGAAACAGGCAACATGCGGCTCTGCGAAAAAGGCTGGGCAGTGGCTGCATTTATTCCGCCGGCACATACAGGCTTGTATATGGCAGCATACGAAACTGCAGACAAAGCTCCTACCCTTCCATTATTTTGTTACACAGCAGCCGGCTGGTACAATGATAAATTTTATGTACCCGCTGTTAGAATTGAACAAGACATCCGGCAGGAATGCGCCGGTTATGATGATAAAAAAATTGAAGTTGGTGCAGAACATTTGTTGAAAGCATATCCACACAACCGCCTGGTAAAACACCTGATGGAAAATTGCTGTATGACCTATACCTGTCCGGCAGCAAGGAACCTTTCGCTTGGCCGCTGGGAATGTCCTGTGCCGGTATCGCCTGCCTGCAATGCCAACTGCATTGGCTGTATTAGTTTTCAACCGCTGGATGAAACAATTGTAAGTACACAGGACAGACTAACCTTCAGGCCCACCCCGGAAGAAATAGTTGAGTTTACTGTACCCCATTTAGAGACAGCGCCATTCCCCATCATAAGCTTTGGACAAGGTTGCGAGGGTGAACCATTATTGATGTGGGAAACTATCCGGGATAGTATCATTGAAATAAGAAAACACACCAGCAAAGGCAGCATCAATATTAACACCAACGGTAGTAAACCGGATGCGGTAAAAGCCTTGTGTGAAGCAGGCTTAAACAGTATCAGGGTAAGCATCAATTCGGTTCGGGAAAAAATTTATACCCCTTACTATCGCCCCAACAATTATGTATTTGACGATTTAAAAGAAAGCCTGAAAATAGTCCGCAGCTTCGGTGGCTGGACGAGTATCAACTACTTTGTTTTCCCCGGCATGACGGATAGTGTAGAAGAATACGAAGCCCTGCGCCTGTTTATAAAAGAGACGGGTGTACGCATGATACAATGGCGCAATTTTAATATTGATCCAGATTGGTATCTTGGCAAAACCGGCGTTACAGAAACCGGCGAATGTATGGGTGTAAAACAATTAATGGAACTAATCCATGATGAATTTCCTGAAGTAAAGTTTGGCTATTTTAACCCGGCTATTGAAAGAATAAAAGGAAATTTTGAAATGGATTTTGCGCATGGATAAAAGAAGTTCAAACAGCTAATAACGGTATAAATTTTCAAATAAAAAGTAAAAGGGTTTCAATGCAAAACATTGAAACCCTTTTTTAAACCAGTTATTTTATTTGAAGGAGAAGTTAATCAACATCAACCTTTCAATAATTTTTTAAGCAAATTTCTTTGCATCTTCTAAAAATTTGGCCAGGCCAATATCAGTAAGCGGATGCTTCAATAAACCCAAAATAGAATCCAGCGGACAAGTACATACATCCGCAC
>JAYTTM010000503.1:0-1628 GCA_043745055.1 Chitinophagaceae bacterium
ATGCCCACCTGTATTTTTAAAAAATCGGATAGGCATCCATTCGCCTGCAATTACAAGGTCTGTTTTTTTATCATTGTCAAAATCAGTTGCTACAGCAGCCGTTATCATCCCTGCTCTTTGTAATTGAGGGCATACTGTATTAGTAACATCTTTAAAAACACCTTTATCATTTTGAAGAATATAACTTTTAGGAGCTGTTGGGTATTGGGTAGAAACCCTACCCCCAATAAAAATATCCAAATCGCCATCACCGTCAAAATCAAAAGCCACCGTTGTTTGGGCGCTGCTGTTTACTGAAGAAGGAATGGCATTTTCACTCAATGTAAAATTCCCTTTACCATCATTTAAATACAGTCGTGGCCGATAATATTTTGAACCTTCATCAAATTCATTGCTGCCACTTGCTATAAACAAATCAGGATAGCCATCTCCATTTGCATCAAAGAAAATACTCCCCATATCTTCCTCAAACTTATTGCCTGCCATCAAATCTTTACCTATAAATTTACCCCCAGCTTGTTGTACAAACAGTTTGCCGGATTGCTTAAAAGCGCCGCCAATAAAAAAATCCATCAGGCCATCTCCATTTACATCGGCCGTAGAAATAAACGGACCTAACTGCGAATATTTTTGTGGTAACAATCGTTGAAAGGCAAAGTCATTAAAAAATGTTTCTATGTGCTTAAATTCAAGCCCATTTGTTCCGGTTATATCTGTAAACATTTTATTGGGACTAGTTATTTTATTTACTTTCTCTGTAATACCATTGAGAATACTAAGCGAAATAAATTGATTGCTGTGTACCGATTCTATAAAATTTATTTTTCCATTTGGCCATATAACTTTTATAGCTGCAACTGAATCTTTACCCATTCCAAAAAAAATTCTTTTATCTACTGATGAAGCATAACCTCTTACCGGATTCTGTTCAACCAATTGCGTTACTCCATTCGCAGTAACATAAACTCTTGCTCCAAAAGCATCCTTATTTAAACTGTCTCCTTGTAGATTGATAGATAAAAAATTATGTGTGCTATCCCTTTGTTTTTTTGTAATCGTATTATTAATCAATAAAAAAGCTGGTTGATTAATATTGTTAACCACAAGGTCAAGGTCGCCATCATTGTCAATATCTGTATAAGCAGCTCCATTAGAAACAGACAACTCATCAATTCCTGAAATATTGTTTTGATTGGTGAATGTATAATCGTGGTTATTATGATACAAATAATTTTGCAATTGTACCTTGCCTAATGAAGCCAGTTCCTGCTGTAGTTTTTTTCTTCTTCCTGCTGCATCCATATCAGCATTTTCGGGTGTTTGTGCCCGGTATAAAACAAAATCGGCATTGATTAAATCACGCCCTAATCCATTGGTGATGTGCATGTCTTTCCACCCATCATTATCAAAATCTGCCATCAATACACTCCAGCTCCAATCCGTTTCGCTAATGCCTGCCAACTGTCCTATTTCGCTGAATCGTGGTAAAGTAGTACCATCAATTTTCAGGTTGCCATTATTTATCTGCAGCATGTTACGCATAAACTCTGGCTCATAGCCTTCCCTGCGTTCCATTTCATAGCGTTCATAAGTTAAAAAGGAAAACATTTCTTTCTTGCGCTTATTAA
>JAYTTM010000504.1:0-1628 GCA_043745055.1 Chitinophagaceae bacterium
CAACACCATAATTGCTCCGGCGTAAACAATGATATTTACAATAGCCAGAAACTGGGCATTCATCAACACATAATGACCTGAAATAGCAAAGAAAGTAATAATTAGAAATAGTATACTATATACTGGGTTTTTGCTGGCAACTACCATTATTGCACTGCCTATTGCAAGGGCACTTAAAAACCAAAATAAAATTGCAGCTATCCCCATTTTAAATTACGAATTATGAACTTTTAATTAAAAATATTTGAAAATTATGATTGTTGAATTATCACTCTTCCTCCCTTTGCCTTTTCGTATGCTTCCTTTTCATTTATTGGATGAGGGATCAGTAAATCATCTTTACCATAAATAAAACCTTTGCGTTGAAAATTGGCTGGAGCAAAAGTTTCACTTAAATAGATTGCATCTTTTGGACAAGCTTCTTCGCACAATCCGCAGAAAATACAACGCAACATGTTGATTTCATATTTAGCTGCATATTTTTCCTCCCGGTACAAATGTTCTTCACCTGTTTGTCTTTCGGCTGCTTCCATTGTTATGGCTTCTGCCGGACAAGCTACTGCACATAAACCACATGCGGTGCAATTTTCTCTTCCCTCTTCATCACGGTTTAAAACATGTAAGCCCCGGAAAACAGGGCTGAATGGTCGGGTTTGTTCAGGGTAATTAATGGTAGGTCTCTTCTTAAACATGTGACCAAACGTAATGGCCATCCCTTTAAAAATTGCGGGCAGGTAAGCTCTCTCGAGCAGGCTCATTGGCCTTCTGTCAACTGCTTTTGCTCTGTTTGTGAGTGATTGCATACTTATTATTTCAATAGCTGCCCAAGGTTTAAAGTTGTGCAAATATATTTTGAATGATTTAAAAATGCCAGTTATTTTGTTGCAATAAAACCAATGCCCCTGTCACCAGCATATTAAACAGGGATAATGGTATCAATACCTTCCAGCCAAGGTTCATTAATTGATCGTACCGGAAACGTGGTATTGTCCATCTTACCCACATAAAAAGGAAAAGAAAGAACGCTGCCTTAAATAAAAATGAAAAGGTATGTAAAAGAGCAACCCAGTTTACACCAATGCTTTCAACTAAATGGGTATCGTTTACAAAGGGAATATCATAGCCGCCAAAAAACAAACTTACCATTACGGAACTGCTGATGAACATATTGATGTATTCTGCAAATAAATAAAACCCGAGTTTCATAGATGAATATTCAGTATGATAACCGCCAATCAATTCGTTTTCTGCTTCCGGCAAATCGAAGGGCGTACGGTTACATTCTGCAAATACGCAGATTAAAAATATCAGGAACCCCAACGGTTGTTTAAATATATTCCAGTACCCATCCATTTGAAAACCTACCATCGTTTTAAGGCTAAGTGTGCCTGTTACCATTAGTAACGCTATCAACGCAATTCCCATTGCCAGCTCATAACTTATAATTTGCGAAGCGGCTCTTAAACCACCCATTAATGAAAACTTATTATTGCTTGCCCAGCTGCCAATCATTATTCCATAAACACCCAGACTAACAACACCAAAAACATACAGTATGCCAATGTTAACATCTGCAATTTGTAAAGAAATATCTCTGCCAAAGAAATGAACTTTATCTCCCCATGGTA
>JAYTTM010000505.1:0-5908 GCA_043745055.1 Chitinophagaceae bacterium
AATGAATTGCTTCCTGATCTTCATTACCTTGGCTATCATCTGGAGCCATTTGGCAACAACACCTTTGTAATACAAGGCACACCTGCTGATGTACTGCAGGGAAATGAGAAAACAGCCATTGAAAAAATGCTGGAACAATACAAAAATTTCAGCAGCGATTTAAAGTATAGCAAAAGAGAAAAACTGCTTCGATCCCTGGCCTGGCAACAATCTATTAAAGCTGGTACAGCGCTTTCGGTTAAAGAAATGACGGCGCTGGTAGAAGATTTATTTCAATGTTTGGCTCCTAATATCACCAGCAATGGCAAGCCGACTTATACTGAGTATAAGAAAACGGATTTAGATAAAATGTTTGGGAGATAATGATCTTTTTATGCTCGATGAATTTTGAAAAAAAAGTCAATCAATTTTTTATTTGTCCACAAGCAGCTATTAATAATCCATCCTGATTCCTGTAATAAATTTTTCTATCGCCCGCCTTACAGCTGTGGCACGGCCTTTAAAATTATTGGTTAATACAGAGAAGATGAGCAACTTGTTTTTTCGGGTTATTAAAAAGCCGCTTAATGCAATGCAGCCGCTTAGTGATCCTGTTTTTGCATAAATAAAACTACTGTCTGTTACATAATAATTTTTTAATGTGCCGGTGCCGCCGGTAGGTAAAATTGTTTTCAACCGTTTCAACCCAAATTCATTTTTCATTTTATTTAGCAAGTAAACAAATGATTGCGGCGTAAATAAATTGTACCTGCTGAGGCCGCTGCCATCTACCCAGCTAGGTTTTTGCGGAATATCTATCAAGTCTTTTTTTAGTAAGCTGTCAATAATGGCCTCATCATTCATGTGACCAAGAAGTTCGTTGCTTGCCATCAACAATGTTTGCTCAGCAAAAAAATTATCGCTGTTGTGCATCATGGGCGTAAGCATAGAATCTGTTGGTTGTGATTTTAAAACTTTATACCCTTCGTGATCCCTTAATTTAGTTTCAAATGTCTTAAAAGACTTGTGGGTTATATCGTTCAGAATTTCCAGTTGAGTAATTCCATTGTTACTGATGAAAGGGATATTTGTTAAACCAGTAATGCTGTCTACTAAAAATTTGTTCTCACTTTGTTTTCTTGCATATATGGCATCTTTTTGATACAGTACATCTTTTGCAAAATAAGCTGGTTGAATGTAAAGCGATTGAGTGGCTATAAACTGCATAGAATCCGTCAACCATTTCCCTAATAGATTTTTTGTTAAGACTGTTTTTTGGCTAAGCCAAAGCTGGTTGCCAAATACCGGTAGCATACTTCTTTCTGCTACATATCCCTGGTCAAAATCATCCCATGCCCAGCCTTGTCCGAAGGGAGGTATATTATCTTTTAAAGAGATAAAAATACTATCTCTTGTTGCTTCCATTAAATGCAGTAACGGCTGTTTATTAAAATCCGGATGTAAAAAAGTAGGATCTCCTGCTGGCAGGATAAATAAATTATTTTCATCTGCCCAATACCTTGCTGCTATTAAGCTATCTCCTAAATATTTCAACCCTGCATATAATGAAAAAAGTTTGGTATTACTGGCTGGTGTAAAGTATTTGTCAGCATTCAAATTGTACCAATATTTATCCGTAGCAGGTTCGTACATACTAATGCCGATATGGCCGGTGCTGATAACAGAATCTTTTAATAAAATGGCATTGGCCTGCCGGTTAATTTTTTTTGCAACGCCGCAGGAGCTCAATAGTAAAATCAACGCTGCCAATACCAACAATTGTGTTGTTGTGTTACCGTTTCTTAAAGTGATGTAACTTTCCCTTTTTAAATAGCTGTCAGTTACCTGTAAACTTCTAATTGCGTTTCCTTTTTTCATTTGGCATTAAAGTTATAATTTTCAACATCATTGTAATGTTATGTTGCTGTCTAAAAAATTAAATCTTATTAAAGGGCTGTTGATGCCGGTGTTTTTATTGGGAATTTTGATACTGATGGGTAGCATCGGATATATGTTAATTGAGGATTATACCTTTTTGGAAGGTTTGTATATGACCGTAATTACAGTAAGTTCAGTTGGTTTTATGGAAGTAAAACCACTAAGTGATGCTGGCAGGGAATTTACTATTTTATTGATACTGATAAATATAGGTTGGTTTACTTATTTTATCACCCTCCTCTCACATTACCTGTTCGATCTTGATTTAGTAAAACAGTATAAAAGTATAAAAATGAATAATAAAATTCTTCACTTGCAAGGTCATGTTATTATTTGTGGTTTTGGCCGCAATGGAAAAGAGAGTGCACAGGTTTTACACGCCAATAAAATTCCGTTTGTAGTGCTTGAAAAAAAAGAAGAACTTAACCAGGCAGAACTATTTTTTGAAGTGCCCTATTTTATAAAAGGTGATGGCACTAAAGATGAATTGCTGTTAGAGGCTGGTATAAAAAATGCCCGGGCTTTAATTACAACCTTGCCGGTAGATGCTGATAATCTTTTTGTGGTGTTAAGTGCCAAACAGTTAAACCCGGCTATTACAATTATCAGTCGTGCCTCACAGGATTCGTCGGTAAATAAATTAAAAATTGCCGGAGCAAGCAATGTAATAATGCCGGATAAAATTGGTGGCACCCACATGGCCACCCTTGTACTGCAGCCCGATGTAGTAGAGCTGCTTACTATTATGAGTACAAGGAGCAACAACGAGTTTCGTATTGCAGAATTAAAAACCAACAAAACCATTTTGTTATCAGATCTTGATTTATGGAACAAAACCAACTGTACAATACTTGGGATAAAAAATGCAGAAAAAAGCTACGATATTAATCCATCTGCAAACTATCAAATGAAGGCCGGCGAAAGCCTTATTGTAATGGGTAGTGATGAACAGATTGCAAAAGCATCTTTATTGCTGCAATAAGCTGGTGAATGGGCAATGGGCAATAATCGTTTCCAATCTTCAACCAATTCAACCACCTTCAAAAATCACCGCTATTCCCTCTCCTGACTCCTCAACCAACGCTCTGGTATTTCATTTCGGCTGGCAGTGATATAATCCTGATGACTGCAGGGAATTAATTTTTCATTGGGCAATTGCATCCACCACCGGCCGGTTTTTCTGCTTTGAAGAAATACAGTATCCACTTCCGCAAAAACTGTATTGAATTCATTAAAATATTGTTTGTCTGATAGTGATGCTTCTTGTTTGCTACGGCTTTTACCATCTATAAAATACCAAAGCATCTGGGCTATTTGCTTAGCTGTTAATTCGTTTACATCCTCCACAGGCTCGTAGCCATAAATACCAAAACTACTCACCAAAGGACTTAGCCCTGCATAGCGGGACAAGCCACAAGCTTCTTCACCTGTAAAGCCATTTGGACTGCACCTGGAAGACGGTGCATCACTGTATTTGATGGCATTAATATCAAAACTCAGCAGGTGTGTATTCCTTATTACAGGTTCCATTTCTTCCAGGTTTTCTTTAACCCTGCCTACCCTGTAGCAATCAAAGCGGAGCTTGTCCATTGTCTCCAGCATGCGGGGGTGAACCAAATAGCTTTGAAAGCCCACGTGGTTGTAATGCTTTACCAAATTAGGTTCGCTGGTAAGCATCTCCAGTAAAAAGTTTTCGTTGCGCAAGGCACTTTCGCCCCTTAAATCTATGGTGGCATCTATGCAGGTGGCCTCTATTATTTTACCCATTTCTTTGTAAGCATAATACTGGGCAAGTGTTACATCGTGTGAGCCACCTAATATTATTACTGTCTTTTTCAATTGAAACAGTTCTATCAATACAGTTTTAACAGCTGCATAACTATCTGCAATAGTAGCGCCGGGCTCTATATTGCCAATATCTGCAATCTTAATATCGCTGTGCCAGCAATGTAGTTGGTACAATTGTTTACGTATGGTATTGGCCGCATCTAAAGAAGTCTTAAAAAGGCCGCCACCACGGTATTCGCTTACGCCTACCAATACAATATCTGCCTTACTTACATCAGGCATTTCGTGTTGATAAGTTACTATGTGTTTTGCCAGTTGCCCGTCATTGTAGCCTTCATCGTTGTTCAATAAAAAGCTATCTACCGGGGCAAGAAAATCGAGCAAATCGTACATGTATTTTTATTTTGCGCAAACATAGCAAATAAGTGTTGGTTTACAACCTGCCACTGATGACCGATTACCAATAATACGAATGCCAATTCAAACATCATAAATCACAAATCACAGATCTGCCCCCATCCACTAAAGGGGAGTAATTTAAGGGGTGTAATATTTTTAACAGTTGTTCACAAATCACAAATCACAAATTCCAGATCCGATATCCCAAATCCAACATCTCAAATCCTTCCTTATCTTTGCGCCATGGACAATTTGTTGCAAAAGATAGATACCTATAAAAAAGAAATGAAGCACTTTGTTGCCAATAAAAGTGAAGAGGCAGAAGCTTTTCGCATAAAATATTTAGGCACCAAAGGCCTGGTAAAGGAAGTAATGGGTGAAATGAAAAATGTGGCTGCAGACAGAAAGAAAGAAATTGGGCAGTTGCTAAACGAGTTTAAAGTATTTGCCGAAGCAAAATATGAGGAGCTGAAAACAGGCACAGCGGAGCAGGTTTCATCTACTGCTAATACAATCGATTTAACCTTGCCCGGCGATCCGTTGCCATTGGGTAGCAGGCACCCGATTAGCCTGGTGCGTAACCAAATTGTTTCCATATTTCAACGCCTTGGTTTTGCTGTTGCAGAAGGACCGGAAATTGAAGATGACTGGCATAATTTTACTGCACTTAATTTACCAGAAAATCATCCTGCCCGTGATATGCAGGATACGTTTTATATTTCTCAAAACCCCGACTGGCTGCTGCGTACACATACCTCCAGCGTGCAGGTGAGGGAAATGGAAAAAGGCAAATTGCCTATCCGCATTATTTGTCCGGGAAGGGTGTATCGCAATGAAACCATCAGTGCCCGGGCACATTGTTTTTTTCACCAGGTAGAGGGCTTGTACATTGCAGAAAATGTATCCTTTGCCGACCTGAAGCAAACGCTCTATTTCTTTGTACAGGAAATGTTTGGCAAAGATTTTAAAGTGCGATTCAGGCCTAGTTATTTTCCTTTTACAGAACCAAGCGCAGAGATGGATATCAGTTGCCTTATTTGTGGTGGAAAGGGTTGCAATGTATGCAAGCATACCGGCTGGGTAGAAATACTGGGCTGCGGTATGGTGCATCCAAGCCTGCTCGACAACTGTGGCATCGACAGTAACAAATACACCGGCTTTGCTTTTGGCATGGGCGTAGAAAGAATTACCATGCTCAAATACCAGATAAAAGACCTTCGTTTATTCAGCGAAAATGATGTGCGGTTTTTACGGCAGTTTACGAGTGCGGTGTAACGATTTTTTTAGCAAAAAACGACATAGTAGTGATCAAAAATATCCTTGTATTTATTCTACTTTTAAATAGTGGTGTCGTTGTATATGCTCAAATTTTTTCCGCAAAAAAATATCCTAAAGGGTATTTTACCTGGCCTGTGCAGGCAAAAAAATCATTGGTAGCCAACTTTGGCGAACTGAGGCCCAATCACTATCACATGGGGTTGGATTGCAGAACGGATCAGCATGAAAACCTGCCGGTGCTGGCAGCTGCGGACGGCTACATTGCCAAAGTTAAAATTGAACCTTCGGGCTTTGGCCGCTGCATCTACATCAATCACCCCAATGGGCTCACCACTTTGTACGCTCACCTAAACGAATTCAATCCGGCGTTGGAAAAATATGTAACAGAGCAACAATATCAACTGGAAAGCTGGAAAATTTTTATTGATATACCTGCCAATTTATTTCCTGTAAGCAAAGGTCAGTTTATTGCCTGGAGCGGCAGCACAGGCGGCTCGCAAGGCCCACATGTACATTTTGAAATACG
>JAYTTM010000506.1:0-5907 GCA_043745055.1 Chitinophagaceae bacterium
GCTTGATACACCGGTGATGAATTATGTGGCTTCCTTACTAAATATTGAACCGATTGAGGTTTATGAAGTAGCTACATTTTATAGCATGTATAATTTAAAACCAGTTGGTAAATACCTGTTTGAAGTTTGCCACACTGGGCCCTGCATGATTAATGGCAGTGATAATATCATTGACTACATCAAACAAAAATTAAACATCAATGTGGGCGAAACTACTACTGATGGCCTGTTTACTCTAAAAACTGTAGAATGTTTAGGCGCTTGTGGCTATGCACCGATGATGCAGTTAGGCAATAATTACAGAGAACATTTAACCAAAGAAAAAGTAGATGCGATTGTTGAAGAGTGCAGGAATAATGCATTAAGAAATAATTGATACATGTATTTAAGCAAACCGATACCGAAAGTAATCACAGTAAAGCCTTTGGAAGGTTATAAAATTTATCTTGAATTTAATGACGAAATAAAGGGTATTGTTGATTTGTCTTACTTGCGGCAGATGGGTGTTTTTGCCTGGTGGGATTTGGGTAATAATTTTTCTAAAGTTTATATCGATAATTGTGGAGCAATTGCATGGAATGAAGATTTGGATATTGATTCATTAAATTGTTATTTAAAAATAATCAACAAAACTTTTGAAGAATATGCCAGTCGTTAGTTCTTTTTATGGAATATTAATTTATTTCTATTTTGAAGATCACAATCCGCCTCATTTTCATGCAAAGTACAATGAATTTGAAGCCTTGATTGACATTGAAACATTGGGAATTGTAAGAGGCAATTTGCCATCAAAAGCACATTCACTGGTGGTGGAATGGGGTTCAAAACATAAAACAGCATTAATGAAGGATTGGGAATTGGCAAAGGCTAATAAGCAGCCCGAAAAAATTGAACCACTAAAATAAATGGGTATCACCAACGCAATATTAACAGTAAAAGAACACCGCAAATCTGAAAAGACAGCTGAGGTGAATTTTTTAGTTGACAGTGGCGCAGTGTACAGTTTAGTTCCTGGTAAAATTTTAGATGAACTGGATATTGAACCCTATAAAGAAATGAGTTTTTCACTGGCAGACGGAACAGTTCTAAAAAGAAGAGTTTGCTCGGCTTATTTTGAATTTGGAGGGGAAGGTGGACCGGCACCTGTAGTATATGGAGAAGAAGGCGATGAACCATTGCTGGGGGCAACAACATTGGAATCGTTGGGATTGATATTAAATCCTTTTACAAGAACCTTGCATCCAATGCGGATGCTGATGGCAAAATTGAAAACAGAAAAAGTAAAATGAAAAAATCAATTCTAGTAATCTATTTTTTAATATTCTTGGTAAGTTTCTTGTCGGCGCAAAGCAGGAATGATATTAAAAATGATGCATTGGAAGCAAGAGATTCGAAGTATGATATTTTTATTGAAACCAATAATGGTGAAATTTTAAAATTCAATGATCTTAAAATTAAACATCCTTTTATGGGGTATGAATATCTTGAGGGCGATGGAAAAAAATTAGATATATCAGCCGATAGTATCAAGGCTTTTCAAACTGATAAGTATTATACAGTTAGAATTTATAAATCCGTTTCCAATCTTATTGGTAAACTACCATTTACAGAGCTATTTGCTCAAAGATTGAAAAATGGTAAAATTGAATTATTTATGATTGCTGAAAAAAAAAATGATGCATATGGACCATCAGGCAGTGGTAGTTCCTCTGGCTATGTCTGGTCATATCATTTAAGAAAAGGAAAAAGTAATAAGGTAATACCGTTTTCGAAAGGGGCATTATTGTCTATGATACAGGATAATAAAAGTTTGTTTGAAGAATTTGAAAACTTATATAAAAGAACAAATATTTATAAAAGTGCTACAACTATCATTGATGAATATAATTAATGCTTTATTGAAGATTGTTACAGAAGAAATTTAGAATTAATTGTTTTATAAGAGATTTTTCATTTAGGAGATATTGTATTTATGAGTCGTAAATTATTATTAGCAAACGCAAACGTTCCGGGCATTAGAAGCTACGAAGTGTATCGCCGTGAAGGTGGTTATCGCAGTGTGGAAAAGGCTTTAAAAATGACTACGACAGATATTGTGGAGGAAGTAAAAAAGAGTGGCCTGCGTGGTCGTGGTGGTGCCGGATTTCCCACCGGAATGAAATGGAGTTTTCTGGCAAAGCCGGAAGCTGTAGCCCGTTACCTGGTATGCAATGCAGATGAGAGCGAGCCCGGCACTTTTAAAGACAGGTATCTGATGGAATTTATTCCTCACCTGTTGATTGAGGGTATGATTGTTGGTTCTTTTGCATTGGGTAGCAATGTGAGCTATATCTACATTCGTGGAGAATATGCCTGGATCACTGATATTTTAGAAGAAGCTATTAAAGAAGCAAAACAACATGGCTGGCTGGGTAAAAATATCCAGGGCAGCGGCTTTGATTGCGAAATATATGTTCAACGTGGAGCAGGTGCTTATATCTGCGGAGAAGAAACAGCGTTGATAGAAAGCCTGGAAGGCAAAAGAGGGAATCCCAGAATCAAGCCACCTTTTCCAGCCATTAAAGGATTGTACGATTGCCCCACCGTTGTTAATAATGTGGAAACCATTGCGGCTATCGTTCCTATCATCAATGAAGGTGGCGAAGCGTATTCAAAAATTGGTGTAGGAAGAAGCACAGGAACCAAATTAATTTCTGCCTGTGGCAATATCAACAAGCCCGGCATTTACGAAATTGACATGACCATCTCAGTAGAGGAATTTATTTACAGCGATGAATATTGTGGTGGCATTCCCAATGGAAAAAGATTGAAAGCCTGTATTCCGGGTGGATCATCTGTCCCTATTTTACCTGCAAATTTATTATTAACTACTGCCAAAGGCGAGAAGCGCTTGATGAATTACGAAAGCCTGAGCGATGGCGGTTTTGCCACAGGCAGCATGATGGGGAGTGGTGGATTTATTGTGTACGACGAAGACCAGTGTATTGTAAAAAATACTATGACATTGGCAAGGTTTTACCACCATGAAAGTTGCGGACAATGTAGTCCTTGCCGGGAAGGTACCGGCTGGATGGAAAGAATTTTAAAGAAGATAGATAGTGGCAAAGGCGAAATGAAAGACATTGATTTGCTGTGGGATATACAGCGCAAAATTGAGGGTAATACCATTTGTCCGTTGGGAGATGCAGCAGCATGGCCTGTAGCCGCCGCTATCAGGCATTTTAGAGATGAGTTTGAATGGCATATTTTAAACCCGGAAGAATGCTTACAAAGGAATTATGGATTGGCGCACTATGCTGATGAAATTCATGTTCCGGTAACGGCTTAAGCCCCTATCCCCTAAAGGGGTATTACAAAATTTAAATACTTTAAAAAGTAAGAATGAATTTTATAGATAACATAGAAATTAAAAACTTTAAATCTATCCGCCATCAAAAAATTGAAGGGTGTAGAAAAATTAATGTTTTTATTGGTTATCCAAATGTGGGGAAGAGTAATATTTTGGAGGCTTTGTCAACTATACAATTTTGCAAACCTAACAGTAAAAGGTCTTTTCATGATTTTTGCCGCTATGAGACTAGCGCAGAAATATTTTTTGAAGCTAATGTCAAAGAAAGAGCAAGGGTATCCTATAATGATTTTATCACCATAAATTTAAATTATGGAAATGAAGAAAACATAGAATTTTATGCCAGCGATTTTAACTCGCCAATTGATATCAATGGCATAGGTTACGTCCCATCTAAAATTGAAATAGATTTATTTAAATACCAATTTCAATTAAATGCCCCTGAAAAGGATATTTATACAATCAAGCATTTACAATCGCCGTTCGGAAATAATTTGTTCAGAATAGTTGGAAATGAAATTGAACTAAGGAAGGAATTTAATTCATTACTCATTGATTATGGTCTCAAATTATTGGTTGATAAAGTGTCTAATTCGTTAAGGCTGATTAAGGAAATAAGTGAAGATAGTATTTTTCAAATTTCATATTCACTTCTTGCTGATACTTTACAAAGATTATTTTTTTATAAAGCTGCTATCTATTCAAATCAAAATTCAGTCTTGTTGTTCGAAGAACCAGAGGCAAATATGTTTCCTCCCTACATCAAAAAGCTAACAACAGATATTTTATTGGACAAAACAAATCAGTTTTTTTTAGCAACACATAGTCCTTATGTATTGGACGAATTGATTTTGGATGCATCAGATGACCTTTCTGTTTACCTTGTGGATTATAGAAATGGAGAAACAATCATTCATCATTTAAGTAGTGATGATTTGAGTGAGATAAGGCAATACGGGGTTGATTTGTTCTTTAACATAGAAAGTTATTTAAAGCATGGACAAGTCAATAATTCCTGAATGCTTTGCTGATACTTTATTGATTGAAATATTAGTGCCAACAAAAAGAGGATACAACCACCAGCGTAGCTGTTTTAAGGTAGAAGCTACAATGAAGGGATTGAATAGTTTTGCTGTCGGAATAATTGACAGAGATAAAAAGCAGATAAAGTATTTAGACAAATTTGAAATAATTGATGAAGTTGCAGGCGACTTAATTTTATGGCGGCATACTGAGAAACAAATTCACCACTGGATTATTCAAATATGCCCAGCATTGGAAAGGTTGTTATTAAAGATTTGCGAAACTGAGAATATTGATACAAGTGATTTTGGAGATGATGCATTGGAAGGGATTAAATACTTTACGAAGTCAGCATCAAGATTAAACAACCCAACATTACAAACGCTGTTTAATGAAATTAACAGGAAAAGCAAAAATTTAATTGTAAAAAAATTGAAAGGCTGGGTAAAAATCTTGAAAGAGAAAAATTATCAAGTTGATATAAACGAATTAAAAAATGGCTGAAGAATTAAAAGCATCTCCATCAACTTTTAAAGTTACTATCGACAATATCACTATTGATGTTGCCCCCGGTATTACCGTACTCAATGCTGCCAGGCAAATTGGTGGCGATGTTACGCCGCCCGCTATGTGCTATTACAGCAAATTGCAGGGTAGTGGCGGAAAATGCCGTACCTGTTTGGTTGAAGTTGCAGCAGGCTCTACTGCCGATCCTAGGCCTATGCCAAAGCTGGTAGCAAGCTGCCGCACAACTGTAATGGATGGTATGATTGTTAAAAATATTACCAGCGATAAAGTAAAAGATGCAAGGGCAGGTGTGGTTGAATTTCTTTTATTAAATCATCCGCTTGATTGTCCTATTTGCGACCAGGCTGGCGAATGCCACCTGCAGGATCTTGGTTACAATCATGGCAAAGAAGGTACCCGGTACGAATTTAAAAGACGCACTTTTGAGAAAGAAGATATCGGGCCCTACATACAATTGCACATGACACGTTGCATACTATGTTACAGGTGTACGTATGTTGCAGACCAGCTTACTGATAAAAGATCTCATGGAATATTAGACAGAGGCGAACATGCTGAAATATCTACCTATATTTCCAAAGCAATTGACAACGATTTTAGTGGCAACATGATTGATGTTTGCCCGGTAGGGGCATTAACAGATAAAACTTTCCGGTTTAAAAACAGGGTATGGTTTACAAAGCCAGTGGATGCACATAGAAATTGTGAAACTCCAGATTGTTGCGGTAAAACTATTTTGTGGCTTCGGGGCGAAGAAGTTTTTAGGGTAACTGCAAGAAAAGATGAATGGGGCGAAGTACAAAGTTTTGATGGCAAGCCAGGCTGGATATGCAATACCTGCCGTTTTGATAAAAAGAAAACAAGTGATTGGGTTGTTGAGGGACTTACCAGCATCAACAGGCACTCAGTTATTGCACAAGGCAAATATCCCGGATTGGTAATGCCAAAAGAAACCATCACAGAAGTAATGGGAGGCAGGGCGCCACGGCTGTTAATGAATATTCATG
>JAYTTM010000507.1:0-1624 GCA_043745055.1 Chitinophagaceae bacterium
ATGCCTTGCATACGTTCGTACCTAAAATGTTGCTTCTCTGTGCGGCTGCAAATGAGCGGTATGATGGCTTTAACGCCGATCTCTGTTGCCTTCTCTAAAAACCATTCAAAGCGGTTACTGTTTTTTATTAATGAAATGGCAATAGTAGTATCGGTTGTCGGTGGCCGGTTGTCGGTGGTCGTTTTAACAATTTTTACAACACATTTTTTTCTGTTGTTATCTATAACTTCTGCTACAAACAAGTTGCCTTTTCCATCGGTTAACTGTAACTGTTCACCATTTTGCATACGCAATACCTGCACAACATGTTTGGATGTTTCTTCCTTTAATGCAATTGAGTTAGAAACAATTGGTTCTTCGATATAAAAAAAAGGTAAAGCCATACAATAAAAAAGAGAAAGAAGAATCAAAATTAATCCTTCATTCTCCAGTATCAATTTAATAATTATTAATTAAAACGGTGCATCATCATCAAAAGCGCCATCATTCATTTTGCTGCCTTTTTGTATGTATAGTTTTGCACCTGCGCCACCTTCATCATCTTTTACAGGCCTAAATTTGCCACCTGATGGAGCACCTCCAAAATCACCCCCCCCATCTTCATCCTCAATAAATTTTTGAATGTGCAGTAGTGCTTTTAGTTTAACGGTATCCAGACTCCCGTTTCTGTGTTTGGCTATTTTTACATAGGTTTCGCCTTTGTTGCTTTCACCCATTTCATTGGCTGTAATTTCGTAATACTCCGGCCTGTACAGAAACATTACCATATCGGCATCCTGCTCAATGGCACCCGATTCCCTTAAATCACTTAACTGCGGAATTTTTGCTCCTTCTTTTCTTTTTTCTACTTCTCTGCTCAACTGTGATAATGCAATAATGGGTACCTGCAGCTCTTTTGCCAGTCCTTTTAAATCTCTTGATATACGACTGATTTCCTGCTCCCTGTTACCATTTTTATTATCACCACCACCACTCATCAATTGCAGGTAATCAATAATTATCAAACCTACATTGTGTTTGTTTTTAAGTCTGCGGCATTTGGCCCTTAATTCAAAAATATTTAAAGCTGCAGAATCATCAATAAAAATTGGTGCATTACTCAGGCGTTCAATTCCTTTTTTATACAGCTGTTTCATCTCATGTTCTTCCAGCTTACCACGGGAAATTTTCTCTAGCCAAATTTCACTTTCAGCACTTAAAATACGTTGTACCAACTGTCCTGCACTCATCTCCAAACTAAAAAATGCAACGGCAGTAGGTTTAGTTGGATGTAATGCAGCGGTACGGGTAAGGTTAAGTGCAAATGCTGTTTTACCCACAGATGGCCTTGCTGCCAGTATAATTAAATCGGTTGGCTGCCAGCCATAAGTTAACTTATCCAGCGAAGGAAAACCGCTGGGAACACCCGTTAAATCCTC
This sequence comes from Chitinophagaceae bacterium, assembly GCA_043745055.1. Taxonomy (GTDB): domain Bacteria; phylum Bacteroidota; class Bacteroidia; order Chitinophagales; family Chitinophagaceae; genus Ferruginibacter. The sequence continues at coordinate 1,419 of JAYTTM010000507.1, forward strand.
GTCTCTGTTGCGCATTTCTTCAATTCGCTGAATGGTTTTTACCAACACAGTATTGATGTCATCAAAGTTTTTACGAAGGTGATTGTTGGTAATTTCGTACAGTTTGGTTTCAGCATCATCCAGCAGGTCAAAAACATCCGTGCTGTCTTCATAAGCGTCCCCAATTATTTCTCCGCTAATGCGTATCAATTCCCTCTGAATAAACT
>JAYTTM010000508.1:0-22412 GCA_043745055.1 Chitinophagaceae bacterium
TTAGCCTCAGCCAAAGCAGCACTTAATAAACTCAAAGAAAAAATTGGAATCGTTTTGCCAGAAAAATTATTGTTACTAACAGATATAGAATTAAGAGCCTGTTATTTTAGCAGGCAGAAAATTATTTATACAAAAGATTTGGCTAATGCCATTATAAATAAACAACTCAACTTAAATGAATTAATTCAGTTACCAGATGAAACTGTAAAAAGCGAACTAAAAAAGATAAAAGGTATCGGTGAATGGACTACGGATGTTTATATGATGATGGCAATGCAACGGATCAATTTATTTCCTGTTGGAGATATTGCTTTAGTAAACAGCATGAAAACAATAAAAGCTTTACCAAATCAAACTGCTAAAGAAACTTTGTTATTGATGGCCGAAAAATGGAAGCCTTATAAAACTGTTGCAGCATTTATTCTTTGGCATGCATATATTAAAAAGAAGGGAATAAAATTATAATGAGTTTATAGCTTAAAATGCTATTGCAGTTTGTTGTTCGATAATAAAAATATTGCCTCTCATATTTTTAATAATTAGTAAACCTTTTACAGATGATGCCTTAACTTGTTACAAAAATATTTGAACTTAGCAGCAGATTATGAAGGTAAAACCAACACAAATATCATTATTTGATTTTTACGAGTCTTTAGCACAACAGCCGGAAGAAGAGGAGGTAGTTGCTGTAAAACATGAAACAACTTTGCAGGAAACGGAACTTCCTGTAACTGTTGAAAATGCTGTAATTGTTATTGAGCCTGTTAATGATATGGTTGTTGATATTGAACTCCCATTAATTGAGGAAAAAACTGTGCAGGATGAAATCATTGATTTTAGTATTGCAATGGTTACTCCTGTAAAACCAAAAGCTGTAAAGCAAAAATCTACCAGGGGCAGAAAGAGCATACAGGAAATGAGTGATAGTGTGCATTTGGTTGATGTGCCCGAAGATGAAATCCTGTTTCAAAAGAGTTATTATTCTATTGGAAAAGTAGCAGCCATGTTTGGCGTAAATCAATCCTTAATTCGTCTTTGGGAAAATGAGTTTGATGTACTTAAGCCAAAAAAGAATGCCAAAGGCGATCGCTTATTTCGACCAGAAGATGTAAAAAACATCCAGTTGATTCATCATCTGATGAGAGAAAAAAAATATACAATGGAAGGCGCCAAAGCCTATTTTAGAAATAATAAAAAGGCGGATGCCCAATTCGCCATGATAGAATCTTTAAAAAAGATTAAGAGTTTTTTATTGGAACTCAAGGCAAATTTGTAGGTATTTTTCTCTACAACTTTCAAGATAATATTTCCTTTTATGCTGCTACTATCGCATCAATTGTTTTAGCTAATTTCTTGTCTTTAACGGTTACAATATCACCAGCATCATGCGTATTAAGCCAGATTTCTACTTTATTGTACACATTGGTCCAGCGGGGATGATGATTGGCCTTTTCAGCCGCCAGCGCTACTCTTACCATAAAAGCAAATGCTTCAGAAAAATTCTTAAACTCAAATTTCCTGTATAGTGTATTATTTTTTTCTTTCCACATGATGATAAATTTTCTGTATGATTTGAATGATGATGGTTTAGAAAAAATAGCAACTTTAACCTTGTTATAAAATAAGGTGTTGCTTATTTTTAATTTTTTCGTTGGTCATTTCTGTTACCAGTTGCACAGCAGGCAGGCTTCTGATAGAAGGGATGATTGTTAACTGATCATCAACTGGCGTGCCATATCCCTTTATTACCCATAAAAAATCGAGGTGTTTAAATTCCGGCAATAAATATTCTCCGTCATATTGGTTGTTATACAGATAATGAATGGTGGTAACTCCCGGAACCTGGTATTCATAGATAGAAAAATAATATTGCCGTTGTTTCTTATTCAGCTGAATTTCTAAATCGTTGTTTAGCCTGAAATTGAAGCCCAGCAGCTGGTTTAGCTGCCAGCTAAACTGGTAGTCTTTTATGGGGGCCACTATGCCCAATAAAATGGCGTCTTCAAAAAAATCCTGCGCCAATGCTTCATTATCAATTTTAAGTTTCATACCCCTATCCCCAAAGGAAATTTTTTATTTATTCTTTTTTTGAACCCTATTTATTTTAGACCATGAATCTTGTTTCCCCTTAAAAGGAATAAGGCTAAAATTCAATATCAAAAATCAATTCTTCTGCACCTCTCATCACTTTCACTTTGGTAGCATCGCCTTTTTTAAACTTACTCAATGCTCCCATATAGGATTGCACATCAGTAAATTTATAGTCGCCTAATTGTACCAGCACATCACCTGCTTTTATACCTACCCTTTGCGCCAGCTTTCCATCCACAATGCCATCTGCTCTTACACCGCTGCCACTAAAACTATAATCAGGCATTATGCCCACCGTTACTTTAAAGCTGGTTTTGCTGCTCATGGAAACTTCTCTTGTTTTTGTAAAACTTAGTTTACCTTTTTTATCCGCAGCATCAATCAAAGCATAAATATATTTTACTACCTGCAGTTCGCCTGTGTAGTTTATTTTATTTGCATCATCACTTGGTTTGTGATAATCACTATGTAAGCCGGTAAAGAAAAAAACAACTGGAATATCTTTCCTGTAGAACGAAGTATGATCGCTTGGCCCCATGCCGCTGCTATCTAATTTTATCTTGAAAAATTTATTATTTGTGGTAATCAACTCTCCCCAGGTGGGTGAGGTTCCGTAGCCACCTATCGATAACCCATGGCTGCTATCGTTTAGTCTGCCAACCATATCAAGATTAATCATGTAATTGGCAGTCGTTAAATCAATAGAAGGATGCTCAGTAAAATATTTTGACCCAAACAAACCAAGCTCTTCACCGGAAAAAGAAATAAACAGGTAGTTGTTGTTTTTAAACTTTGATGCTGCCAGCATCTTACTCAATTCAAGAATCGCAGCAGTACCACTTGCGTTATCATCAGCTCCATTGTGAATTTGAGGATCGGTACCTGTATATAAGGAATTGTGATCTTCGTTATAGCCAAGATGATCGTAATGTGCACCAAGTATAATGGTATTGGCAGCATTGTTGTTGATAAATCCAATAACATTATGCCCGGTTCTTTTCTTCTCTTCTATCAGCACTTTTAATTTTATATCCAGTGCAGCAGCTTCATCTTTCAGGTAAATATCTTTTGCTGCTTTTGTAATGTATATCACTGGAATTTTGCTGATTGTTTCTTTAGATTTTACATCAAATTTTACACCATCTTCAATGGTTGAACTGTTGTAAATAAACAACGCAATAGCACCTTTGCCTGCCACTTCTGCAGCCTTTAATTTTACTGCATCTGACAGATCAAAATGCGGATTGTTTTCATTAGTTTCCAGCATTTCTTTTAAATCATAAAACCAGGGGCCACCGGTTTCTTGTAATCCCAACGCAGATGTGGCTTCCAGTGACGTATTGGGAGAATAAACCAACGGAAAAAAATCTATCGTTGGCTTTAAATCGTTGCCATTAATAAAAAAGTGGGTAGATGGGCTGATTGCTTTTCCATCATTCACCTCAAATGCCTGCAAATAACCGCCCTCATCGCCTTTGGCAATTAGCCCTGCTGTGTTAAAAACATGGCTGATATAGTCCGATGCCAGTTTTTCTCCTGCCGATCCGGTTCTTCTGCCTTCTAATTTATCATCTGCCAGGTAGCCAATATGTGTTTGTAAGTTGGCTACAATTGCTTTGTCTGCTTTTTTTAATTTTTGGGCATTGCTTATCTGGAAAGAGAAAATCAGTAGCCAGCAAAAATGTTTCATCATATAAATCGGTAGTTTGATGGGCAAAGGTAAACCAGTCAGCTACATCTGCGGTTTCTTTAAATAAATTTAATCGCTAATTTCTGGCAAAAATTCTACCATCACGCTAAAACACCAACGGGTTAATAGTTCTAACCCTCTCCGCTTGAATATAATATAACTGAGCTAATGTTTCGCAGAATAGAACTGAGGAAAACAAATACTAAGTTGCAAAGGACAAGCAATAAGTTTAGGCAACTACCCCATAAAAAAAAGCTTTAAAATAGTGGAGTCAAGCTCCCCTCTACCTTTGGAGAGGGTTTGGGGGTGAGGTATTACGAGCTACATGGATTCCAATTCTATCAAATTTAATAAGGAATATCAAAAGCAACAAGATACCATCCCTTTACAAAATAATAAGTTCCCGATGCAGGTAACCTTCTTTCTTAATTCGTAACCATTAACCAATCAATGCAGGTAATTTTGCTCCGAATTTTACTTTTACATCATTCATATTTACCACTGAAACCGGCAATTTGATAAAGAACATTAATATAGCATTGGTTGGAAACCCTAATAGCGGTAAAAGTTCTTTATTCAATATATTGACCGGGCTAAAACAGCAGGTGGGTAATTTTCCAGGCGTAACAGTTGACAAAAAAACCGGCCATTGCCAAATTGCTGAAACCCTTACCAGCACTATCATTGATTTACCTGGCACTTACAGTCTTTATCCAAAACGAACAGATGAATGGGTGAGTTATAAAGTACTGTTACAGCAGGATGAATCTATACATCCGGATATGGTTTTGCTGGTGGCCGATGCCAGCAACCTGCGAAGAAACCTGTTGTTTTGTTCTCAAATCATCGATCTTAAAATTCCGGTTATTATGGTGCTTACCATGATGGACCTTGCTGGTAATAAAGGAACGCAAATTGATATTACAGGTTTGGAGAGGGAATTAGGTGTTCCGGTTATCGCTATTAATACCAGAAAAAATAAAGGTGTTGGCAATCTTAAAAAATTAATTGAACAAAGAGCCGCCGCACAATTTATAAAGCCAAGGCCGGTCATCAACAATAAGGCCCTGGCAGAAAATGCCATCAACGAGGTAGAAAAAATGTTTCCGGCAATCAGCGATTATACTGCGCTGCACTACCTCATTAATCATGAGCATTTTTCTTTTGATGTATCTACACAACATCAAATTGAATCAATAGAAAAAGCCAACCAGTTTAATCCCACCAAAACCCAGGCCGAAGAAATAATGCAGCGCTATGGCCGCATTAAGCAGATTATGCAGTTAACCGTGGTAGAGGCCGATCCACTTAAAAAAGCACTCTTTAGCGAAAAGCTCGACAATATTTTATTGGATCGTCGCTGGGGTTACCTTATTTTATTAACCGTGTTGTTCCTGCTGTTTCAAAGTGTATTCTGGATAGCTCAATACCCAATGGATTTTATTGAATGGAGCTTTAGCAAATTCAGCGGATACCTGGCCAGTCTGATGCCCGTTGCCTGGTGGAGCGATCTGTTTATCAATGGCGTGGTGGCCGGTCTTAGCGGCATCCTTGTTTTTGTACCACAGATAATGATACTCTTTGGCCTCATCACCATTTTAGAAGATACCGGCTATATGGCACGTATCAGTTTTCTTACCGATAAACTTATGCGCAAGGTTGGCCTCAACGGCAAAAGCGTAATGCCCATGATCAGCGGTTTGGCCTGTGCCGTACCCGCCATCATGAGTGCCCGAAATATTGAGAATCGCAAAGAAAGGCTGCTCACCATAATGGTTACCCCATTAATGAGTTGCAGTGCAAGGTTGCCTGTGTACACTATATTAATTGGCCTGGTAATTCCCTCTAAACTATACTTCGGTTTTTTAAGCTTGCAGGGTTTGGTTATGATGGCTTTGTACATGATGGGTACTGTAGCAGCACTCGTCGTTTCTTATGTAATGCGCTGGTTTATAAAAATCAACGAAAGAAGTTTTTTTATTTTAGAATTACCGGTGTATCGCAGTCCCCGCTGGGGCAATGCCGTTACTACCATGATACAAAAGGCAAGAATATTTGTGGTAGATGCCGGTAAAATAATTATGGTCATCAGCTTGCTACTGTGGGCGCTTAGTCATTTTGGACCGGGCGATAAAATAGAGAAAGTCAACGCCCAATTCAATGCGCAAATTAGTTCCAATCCTGCCCAAAGTGCTGAATTAAATAAGCAACGCCGAACAGCTCTATTAGAAAATTCCTTTGCAGGCCGGCTCGGCAAATTCATTGAGCCAGCCATAGCACCACTAGGCTACGATTGGAAAATCGGCATCGCACTAATTACCTCATTTGCCGCCAGAGAAGTTTTTGTTGGTACCATGGCCACACTTTACAGTGTAGGGGATGTTAGCGATGATAACAGCAGCACCCTCCGCCAAAAAATGGCAGCCGCAAAAAAGCCAGATGGCACCAAAGTGTACACCCTTGCCAGCGGCCTCAGCCTCATGGTGTTTTATGTATTGGCCATGCAATGTATGAGCACCCTTGCCGTTGTAAAAAGAGAAACCCGAAGCTGGAAATGGCCCATCATTCAATTAATTTACATGACGGCATTGGCCTATGTAATGAGCTGGCTGGTATATATTATTTTCAAATAATTTTTCGGGGCATTCAGCATATCATTTCAATCAACTTTAGCTGCGGCTATCCGCTGCAAGTCCTCGCCACAAAGGCTTTGCACAAACCCTCAGCTGTGGGCTTTACGCTGCTATCCGCCTGCCCTTGAGCCAATATAACTTTATTGAACTTTTATTATGCAATCACAAAACAACTATTTTCATATAAAAAAGCCTTCACAGTTTTATTTAAAAGTGTAAGTATTTTTAATCCAGTACAATTCTTCGGGTTACGCAGCACGCCAGCTGCTACGCAAAAGCAATGAATTTGAAACAAGCATTTCAATAAAGAAATCGCTCTAAATTTTATCTTAAAAAAATCCATTTTCAGCTGTCCATTTCCCACTACTTTGTAATAAACAAACTACTTTTACCCCCATGCAAAAAAAGTTATTTCTTCTCGATGCTTTTGCCCTTGTATTCAGGGCATACTATGCGCTCATACGCAATCCACGTATCACCAGCAAAGGCCGTAATACCAACGCCCAGTTTGGGTTTACCAATACACTCGTTGATTTAATCAACAACCAAAAGCCTACCCACATGGCCGTGTGTTTTGATACGCATGCCCCAACGGAACGCCACACCGATTTTGCAGATTACAAAGCCAACCGGCAAGAAACCCCGGAAGATATTTTAGCAGCCGTGCCGGATATAAAAAAAATTATTGCAGCCTTAAACATTCCGGTAATTGCCATTGACGGGTACGAAGCTGATGATGTAATTGGCGCCCTCGCAAGGCAGGCAGAACTGGCTGGCTACGAAGTGTACATGGTAACCCCCGATAAGGATTACGGCCAGCTGGTAACCGAAAAAATTAAAATTTATAAACCACCTTATCAGGGCGGTAGTATAGAAATTATGGGACCAAAAGAAGTATGTGAAAAATGGGGCATTAAAAATGTAAGCCAGGTAATAGATATTTTAGGTTTGATGGGAGATGCCGTTGATAATATCCCCGGTATAAAAGGCGTTGGCGAAAAAACCGCTGCCAAGTTGCTGAATGAATACGAAACACTGGAAAATATTTTAGCCAATGCAGATAAAATAAAAGGCTCCCTCGGCGAAAAAGTAAGGGCAGGAAAAGAAGATGCCATCATGAGTAAAAAACTGGCCACCATTATCACCGATATTCCGGCAGCTATTTTTCATGATGAGGATTTTAGAATTAAAGACATGAACAAAGAGGCGCTGAAGGAAGTATTTGACATGCTGGAGTTCCGGTCATTTACCAAACGCCTCCTGGGAGAAGATGCAGGTGCATTACCCGATCAATGGAGACCAGCAACGGCAACCGACAACCGACAACCGACTACGGACAACCGTAAGGCAAAGGCAAATACAAATCAGTTAAATCTTTTTGGAAACAATCTTGAAGCAGCAACACCCAGCAGTGTAGCTGATGAACAGGTACAGGAAGAGGCTGATCTTCCCTCTTTGAAACCAGCGGCAGCAAATATCAACAATACCCCTCATAATTATATTTTATTAAACGATGAAACATCCATTCAGCAATTCATCGATTTAGCCATTCAGCAAACTGAAATTTGTTTTGATACAGAAACCACCGGCCTCGATCCCAACGAAGCAGAATTGGTGGGTCTTAGCTTTTCTGTTACAAAAGGCGAAGCATATTATGTGCCTTGTCCGGTGGAGAGGGATGCTTGCATTCAACTCTTAAACAACTTTCAACCACTATTCCGCAACCCCAATATTATCTGGGTAGGACAAAATATTAAGTACGATTTACTGATGTTGAAATGGTACGGTTTTGAGCTACAGGGAAATATTTTCGATACCATGCTGGCGCATTATGTAATTGAGCCAGATGGTAAAAGCAGCATGGATTTGCTGAGCGCCAAATACCTCGGTTACCAACCAGTATCCATTACCGAATTAATTGGTAAAAAAGGAAAAGGCCAGGGCAACATGAGGGATATTGAAATTGAAAAAATTAAAGAATATGCAGCTGAAGATGCAGACATCACTCTGCAATTAAAAAATGTTTTTTTACCCCTCATAAAAAAAGAGCAGGTAGAAAAAATCTTTTCCGAAGTAGAAAATCCTTTGGTGAAAGTGCTCACCAATATGGAGTTTGAAGGTATCCGTATTGATGAACAGTTTTTAAAAGATTACAGTATTGTGTTGCAAAAAGATGCGCAGGAGTTTGAGCAATCTGTATATGAGCAGGCTGGTGTAAAATTTAACCTGGCCAGTCCCAAGCAATTGGGCGAAGTGTTGTTTGATAAAATGAAACTGGATCCTAAAGCAAAAAAAACAAAGACGGGCCAGTATGCAACCGGCGAAGATGTGTTGGCTAAACTGGCCAATCAACATAAAATATGCAATGATATTTTATCCTTTAGAGAGCTTACTAAATTAAAGAATACCTATGTTGATGCGCTGCCGCAATTAATCAACAGCAAAACGGGCAGGGTACATACTTCATACGCACAGGCAGTGGCTGTAACAGGCAGGCTCAGCAGCACCAACCCCAACCTGCAAAATATTCCGGTGCGTACCGAACGTGGCAGGGAAATACGAAAGGCATTTATTCCAAGAGATGAAAATCATGTGCTGGTTTCAGCCGATTATTCTCAAATTGAATTGCGTATTGTAGCCGCTATTAGTGCAGATGTAAATATGTGCGAAGCGTTTAAAACAGGTAAAGACATACATACCGCTACTGCAGCCAAAGTATTTAATGTAGAAGAAGCGGAGGTAACAAAAGAGATGCGGTACAAAGCAAAGAGCGTAAACTTTGGTATCATTTACGGACAGGGTGCCTTTGGTTTGGCAGATAATTTAGGTATATCAAGATCCGAAGCCAAAGAGATTATTGACAACTATAAAAAGCAATTTCCCAACATCCAAAAATACATGGATGATACCATCAACTTTGCCAAAGAAAACGGCTTTGTGGAAACATTGATGGGCCGTAAGCGCTGGCTTAAAGACATAAACAGCGCCAACTTTACGGTACGTGGTTTTGCAGAACGCAATGCCATTAACTCACCAATACAGGGCACTGCAGCGGACATGATTAAACTGGCTATGATAAAAATTGATGCAGCATTTAAAGCTCAAAATTTTAAAAGTAAGATGCTGTTACAGGTACATGATGAATTGGTTTTTGATGTGCTGAAAGATGAACTGGAAAAAGTAAAGCCGGTAATTTTAGATTGTATGCAACATGCCCTTGCATTACCCAATGATGTACCAACCAATGCAGAAATAGGCGAGGGAGAAAATTGGTTGCTGGCGCATTAATTAATTTGATGTGAATCCATAAGGTTGAACTTTATCGCATCAGTTTATAAAATAATAAAAGCTTTCATCATAAAAAAGTTGGCCAATTAAGTGCCAGCTTTTTATGCAAATAATATTTACTTAACTTATTTCCTTTACTACATTTAAAATTACATGCGGCTTACCCAATGTATAATAATGCAGCACTGGTACACCAAATACTTTTAATTCTTTCGATTGCTGTATCAGCCATTCGGTTCCTATTTGTTCTACGTCCTCATCCGTTTTAGCTTTAATAATTGCATTGGATAAATCAGCAGGTATATCCACATGAAAAACTTTGGGTAAAATGGAGAGTTGCTTTTTATTGGTTATAGGCTTTAAACCTGGAATAATTGGTACATCAATGCCAATATTTCGGCAGGATTTTACAAAATCAAAAAACTTTTGATTGTCAAAAAACATTTGTGTCATTATATAATCAGCACCGCCATCTACCTTTTCTTTTAAATGCAGCAGGTCAGTTTCTAAATTAGGTGCTTCAAAATGCTTTTCAGGATAACCGGACGTGCCGATACAAAAATCAGCCTTACCGCCATTTTTAATATCCTCTTCCAGATACATGCCATTTCTTAAATTAACCACCTGCTTTAGCAAATCAACTGCATAAGCATGCCCCCCAACTTCAGGTTCAAAGTTGGCTTCGTTTTTTGCAGCATCGCCTCGCAATATCAGTACATTGTCAATTCCTAAAAAACTTAAATCAATTAATGCATCTTCTGTATCTCTTTTGGTGAAGCCGCCGCAAATTAAATGCGGCACGGTATCTACATTATAATGATTTTTGATAGCGGCGCAAATTGCCACAGTGCCCGGCCTTTTTCTAACCTCTACTTTTTCAAAAGTACCATCCGCTTTTTTCTTAAACATGGTTTCACTTCGGTGATAGGTAACATTTATAAAAGAGGGTTTAAACTCCATAAAGGGGTCTAAATTATTATAAATCGTATTGATGGTTTTACCTTTTAAAGGGGGTAAAATTTCAAAAGAAACCAAGGTATCTTTTGCCTGTGCTATATGGTCTGTTACTTTCATGTATTTTTTAAATGTCTGCAAACTTACTTAAGTAAGCATAAAGCGCAAACATCTGTTAAACTTAAATGAAGGAACAGGCTTTTAATGGTTTGGCCTATTTTTGTTGTAAATATTTTCCATTGGACTTAACAATACAAACCAACAACCTGGTAAAAATTTACGGTAGTCGTACGGTTGTAAATGATGTTTCCTTTAATGTAAAGCAAGGCGAAATTGTAGGGTTACTTGGCCCCAACGGTGCCGGAAAAACAACTTCTTTCTATCAGGTGGTAGGTTTGGTAAAGCCCGATTCGGGCGAAGTATTTTTAAACGAAATCAATATTACCAACCTGCCAATGTACAAAAGAGCGAAGATGGGCATTGGCTACCTGCCGCAGGAAGCCAGTGTTTTCAGAAAACTTTCTGTGGAAGATAATATTATGGCTGTATTGGAAATGACCAAGCTTACCAGGCAAGAACAAAAAGATAAATTGGAACGATTACTGGAAGAATTCCGGTTGCAAAAAGTAAGAAAAAACAACGGTGATACCCTCAGTGGCGGCGAAAGGAGACGGACAGAAATTGCCCGGGCTTTGGCTGTAGATCCAAAGTTTTTTTTGCTGGATGAACCTTTTGCGGGTGTAGATCCAATTGCTGTGGAAGATATTCAGGAAATAATAGCAAGGCTTAAATACCGAAACATTGGTATTTTAATTACCGACCACAATGTAAATGAAACCCTCTCTATTTGCGACAGGGCCTACCTATTGATTGATGGAAAGATATTTAAACATGGCACTGCCGAAGAGCTGGCCAACGACGAACAGGTTAGAAGGCTGTATCTTGGCCGTAATTTTGAATTGAAACGAAAGGATTATTTGCACGAGGAAGCAGCAAGAACGGAAGATGAAATTCAGGATTTGTTTGAATAATAAATGCCCTATTAATGTTGTAAACTGCAGGATAGCTTTGGAAATCTTTTATGGAATCTCTCAAGCAGTATGGCTTTTTTTTGATGTGGATTTGCATTCCAAACTTTCTGAAAGCTTTAAATAATAAACAACTTGTCCTTTTTATATAATCCTAAATCTAGCTCAAAATCTAACATTTCAACACCTGATTGTTGAATTCCCTTTTTCATCTGCTAACAAATAATTATAATAGCTTTTTGTTTTTGCCTGCTATTGTGTATTTTGCCGCATACAAATGAAACTGTTATCGCCTGCTATATCGAAATTGGCCCGCATGCGTTTGTGGCGCATCCAAAACTGGAGTAATCATCCCGTGGCTGCACAGCGGGAGGTATTGCAAAACCTGGTAACCGATGCCCAATACACTGAGTTTGGAAAAAAATATCATTTCTCAGCTTTATTCAATGTAAAGGAGTTTAAAAAACGGGTTCCCATTCAGGAATACGACGATATAAAACCATATGTACTCCGTATGATGAACGGGGAAGAAAATATTCTTTGCGGCACACCCGTTAACTGGTTTGCCAAAAGTAGCGGCACCACATCCGACAAAAGTAAATTTATTCCCATAAGCGAAGACAGCCTGCAGGACAATCATTTTCAGGCAAGCAAAGATGTATTAAGCAATTATTATAAAAATTTCCCCAGCAGCGACTTACTTACGGGCAAGGGTTTGGTGATTGGTGGCTCTCACCAAATAGATACTTTAAATGAAGAACTTGATATTAAATTAGGCGATCTCAGTGCTATTTTAATGGAGAACTCACCCTTTTGGGGCCAGTGGCTTCGTACGCCAGAATTGAGCATTGCCCTGTTGGACGAATGGGAAAATAAAATTGAATTGCTGGCACAAAACACTGCCAACGAAAACGTAACTTTATTAGCTGGTGTGCCCACCTGGACATTACTCCTGCTAAAACGCATACTTCAAATAAAGGGCAAAAAAACCATTAAAGAAGTTTGGCCTAATTTAGAATTATACATTAACGGCGGCGTTTCCTTTGTGCCCTACCGGGAGCAGTTTGATAAAATTATTGGTGGTAAAATTAACTACCTGGAAATTTACAATGCCAGTGAAGGTTTTTTTGCCGGGCAGGAAAAACCCGATGATGATGGTATGTTACTGTTTACAGAGCATGGGATTTTTTACGAATTTTTGCCGGTGGAAGAATATGGAAAGCCCAATCCGTTTACTGTTGGTCTAAAAAATGTTCAGTTAGGAAAAAACTACGCATTGGTGATAAGTACAACCGGCGGTTTATGGCGCTACCTGGTGGGAGATACCATTCAGTTTACATCCCTAAATCCCTACAAAATAAAAGTTACCGGAAGGCTTAAACACTATATCAATGCCTTTGGCGAAGAAGTGATTGCAGACAATAGTGATAATGCGATAGCAGCAGCATGTGTAAAAACCAATGCCATCGTAAATGATTACACTGCGGCACCTGTTTATTTTTGTGATGGTGCCAATGGCACCCACGAATGGCTGATAGAGTTTGACAAGCATCCGGAAAATCTTGAACAATTTACCTTTGAGTTAGATAAAGCTTTGAAGAATTGCAACAGCGATTATGAAGCAAAGCGTTATAAAGATATTGCCCTGCGAATGCCAATTGTAAGGACTTTACCAAATGGTACTTTTAATGAATGGCTTAGAAGCAGGGGCAAATTGGGGGGCCAGCATAAAGTGCCCCGGCTTAGTAATGAGCGGAAAATACTGGAAGAAATAATAGCATTAACCAACTTAGAAAATACAATCAAATGAAATTATTAGCAGGAAAAACAGCTATTGTTACAGGAGCAGCTCGTGGTATTGGTGAAGGTATTGCCCTGAAATTTGCAGAACAGGGAGCTAATATTGCCTTTACATTTGTTAGCGACAGCAGTGCCGAAAAAGCAAAATTATTGGAGGAGAAATTAAAGGGCTACGGTATTCATGCCGTAGGTTATCAAAGCAATGCTGGAGATTTTGCAGCCTGTGAACTATTTGTAAATGATGTGTTGAAAAAATTTGGACAGATAGATATCTGTGTTAACAACGCAGGTATTTCAAAAGATAATTTGTTGCTTCGGATGACGCCCGACCAATGGGATGAAGTGATGCAGGTGAACCTGAAAAGTGTGTTCAACATGACCAAGCAGGTGATACGCCCCATGATGAAAGCCAAGAGTGGCAGCATCATCAACATGAGCAGCGTTATTGGAGAAATGGGCAATGCAGGCCAAAGTAGTTATGCCGCCAGCAAAGCAGGCGTTATTGGTTTTACAAAAAGTGTTGCTAAGGAACTGGGTAGCCGTAACATTCGCTGCAATGCAATAGCACCGGGCTTTGTAGAAACCGACATGACGAGTTATTTAAAAGATGGTGAAGGAGCGGATAAGTACAAAGTGGGTATTCCGTTGGGAAGATTTGGTACTGCAGAAGACATTGCGAATGTTGCCTTATTTTTAGCGTCAAACCTTAGTAATTATGTTACCGGGCAAGTTATTAGTACTTGCGGTGGTTTAAATATGTAGGCCATTTAAATCGCTTATTTATAAAATATTCATAATTAAAACGTTAATCATTTTAAATAACTAACCCTTTGCCGGGATAAGCTTTTATATTTGCATCAGTTTGAAATCAAAAAAAATCATAAGTGGATTATTGATACTGGTATTTGTATTACAACTGCTCCCAATAAAGCAGACGGTACGCTATTTTTGTTTTGACAACTCCATAACAGAAGAAATAGTAGATATAAATGAATCTGCTGCAAAGAAGATAAACATAGCAGTTGAAGATCATCATTTTCTGAATGATCATCTTTATTTGTTACATACATCTCTGTCAGTTAATTATACAGCCTTTGGTTTGTATATAGCAATGCTTCCATCTTCTCATGCAGATGATATTGAAACACCTCCCCCCAATGTAGTCATCGGTTAATAGACTTATTCACTCTTTCTACATTTATCATCAGCTCAATTGCGAGCTATATTTTCATCTCTACCATGAAAAAATTTTTTCAAAATGCCGGGGCAGATTTTCCTGCTGCTATCGTTGTGTTTTTAGTTGCTTTACCGCTTTGTCTTGGTATTGCATTGGGGTCTAATGCACCCAATCTCTTTGCCGGAATCATCGGCGGAATAGTTGGGGGAATTGTCATTGGATCTCTCAGTGGCTCTCAATTAAGTGTAAGTGGGCCAGCAGCTGGCTTAACTGCAATTGTTGCAGTTGCCCTCGGAAAACTTCCAGCTTACGAAGCATTTTTACTCTCCGTTGTAATAGCTGGCATTATTCAATTATTATTTGGGTTTTTAAAGGGTGGTTTTTTAGGCGATTATGTTCCAAATAGTGTGATTAAAGGGATGCTTGCTGCCATTGGCGTTATCCTTATTTTAAAACAACTTCCGCATTTAGTAGGCTTTGATAAAGACTTTTCAGGTGATGAAGCTTTTTTTCAAAAAGACAGCAGCAATACTTTCTCTGAAATTTTTTATTCAATTAACTACATTACTCCCGTTGCTGTTTTAATTGGTGTATTGGGCATATTAATACAAGTACTTTGGGAAAAAGTATTGGTAAAAAAATCTGCCATTTTTAAACTGATTCCTGCACCCCTGGTGATTGTAGCAATGGGTATTATTCTTAATATTGTTTTTGGCAAAAATGATACATTCGCTTTAGAGCAGGAGCACCTTGTTAATATTCCTGTTGCAACTTCCTTTAACCAGTTCACTTCTTTTTTTACTTCTCCCAATTGGAGTTTTATTTCTAACGCAGATGTTTGGATTACTGCCATTACACTGGCACTGGTAGCAAGTTTAGAAACATTGCTGAGTATTGAAGCCTGCGACAAACTGGATCCTTATAAAAGGGTAACCGACAATAACCGGGAATTAAAGGCACAAGGTATTGGTAATATTGTTTCAGGATTAATTGGCGGCCTGCCACTTACTTCTGTTATTGTAAGATCGTCTGCCAATATCAATGCTGGAGCAAAAACAAAATTATCAGCTATAATACATGGGATGCTTTTACTGTTGTGTGTGGCATTTATACCCGGATTGCTAAATAAAATCCCCTATGCTGCACTGGCCTCTATCCTTATTTACACCGGCTATAAGCTGGCAAAAGTATCTTTGTTCAAAGAGTTTTACTCAAAAGGCTTGGATCAGTTTATCCCTTTCGTCACAACAATTATTGCCATATTACTAACTGATTTGCTTAAAGGGATAATTGTTGGTATCATTGTGGGGCTTTATTTTGTGATGCGGAGCAATTATAAATCGGCTGTGTTTGTAGTGCATGATAATAACAAATTCCTGTTTCGTTTTAGAAAGGATGTTTCCTTTTTAAATAAGGCAACTGTAAAACGAAAACTGGAAGAAGTGCCAGACAATGCGTTTGTTTTGATTGATACTACACGGGCCGATTTTATTGACAAGGATATAATTGATACCATCAATGAATTTTCCCTGCATGCACCAATAAAAAATATTAAAGTAGAAATAAAAAAAAGCTTCTATAAACCAATGCATGAATTGTTGAACAGTAACACTCAAAATGAAAATCATTTACACGACGATATTGCTCATTAAAAAAATAACAATATTATGAAATCATACGAAAAATTATTATTAGAAAATAAAGCATGGGCTGCTGAAAAAGTGGAAGATGATCCAGGGTTTTTCAATCGGCTTTCAACACTGCAAACACCAGAGTTTTTATGGATTGGTTGCAGCGATAGCCGTGTGCCGGCAAACGAAATTACCGGTACACAACCAGGTGAAATATTTGTACACCGTAATATCGCCAACCTTGTTATCCATACGGATGTAAACCTGTTGAGTGTTCTGGAATATGCAGTAGTTCACTTAAAAGTAAAACATATAATAGTATGTGGGCATTACGGCTGCGGAGGTATAAAAGCTGCAATGGGCAATGTAGATTATAAACAGGTGCTTAACATGTGGCTACGCCATATTAAAGATGTATACCGCCACAACAGGGAAGAACTGAACAATATTAAAGACGAAGAATTACGTACAAACCGCCTTACAGAATTAAACGTGGAAGAACAAGTACAGCGGTTAGCTAAAACATCCATCATTCAAAGGGCATGGAAGGAAAGAGAAGGGCCAGATCTACATGGTTGGGTTTATGGTTTAAAAGACGGTATAATTAATCCGGTGTATGAAATGAAAGCCAATACACCTATCGACCCATTATACAGATATGATAACATATAAAAAAACTCCCCGAATTCCGGGGAGTTTTTTTATATGTTATATTGAAAGCTGCAATCTATTAAAAAGGCAACAAAAATATTGTAAATATTGTAATTTTTAAAATAGGTTGAAATTAAATAAATATTAAAGCCGATGTCGGAAAGAAATTTATATCATACCTCCAAATACATCCTTTCATCTGGTACAAAAGAGAAGCCCCGATGGAAATCGGGGCCGTTTACCAAAACTAACTGCTTATGAGAAAATCTTAAATTTTTAATTGTTTTGTGTGTTCTGTAGTATATAACGCAAATTGAATGCCAATGGATTTAAACTATCTGTTAAAACTCTTATAACAGTATTTTTATCCGCTTCTCCATATTTATAACGCAACAAAGACCTAATTATTTTAATTCAATAATAAATTTATTGCTTTAAATAGTTTGATACTATAAAATTAAGGTATTCAATCATTCAATTGTGTTAAGTAATTTGTAACAAATTGCTTTAACATTAATTTAAAATATGCTATCTATTTCATAAACCCCTTAATCATATCAAATAACCCACCTCCTCCGCCAGCCTGTTGCTGTTGAGCGCCACCAGTTACTTTGCTGATAATATCATCCAAACCTATATGACCGTCACCATTTGCATCAAGGCCGCCACTTGTAAATTTACCCATCAATCCTTGTAAATCGAAACCACTTCCTCCGCCGGTAGTGCCTCCTGTTAAAGAACCAATAATGCTATTGATATCAAAACTACTGTCGTTGGGATTATTGGTTTTACTAATTAAGCTACTGATTACACCTGGGATTAAATTTGTCGCAATACCTTTTGCCTGGTCTCCGGCAATGCCATGGTTGCTGGTAAGTTTATTGGTAAAATTGCTTATAATATTACTCACAATGGGGTTGTTGAGTAAGCTGCTTCCAGAACCGGCATTTTGATTTCCACCAAATAAAGATAGAATATTCTGTAACCCACCCCCTGCTAATACCCCCTGAAAACCTTCGGCTACAGATTGGGTAGCATCTCCTATTACAGCATCATTTTTTTCATTAGGGATTACCGGGTTATTAATTATCTCAGTAACACCTTGTTCTTTGATTAAATTGAAGAGATTTTCAAGCATCTTTTTTTTTTATAAATATAATGCTGTCTTATTACACCTCAAAGAAAACGGAGTAAATATATTTTTCTGGGAGCGTATTAATTTTGAGTAGCCAGTTTTTCAGCATTTTCGGCAAATTGCAACGCTTCTATAAAATCCTGCACACCGCCATTGAGTACCTCATCTAAATTATACACTGTTAACCCAATGCGGTGGTCAGTTACCCGGCCTTGTGGATAGTTATAAGTCCTTATTTTAGCACTTCTATCTCCGGTACTAACCAGGCTTTTTCTTTTATGAGAAATGGCTTCCTCCGCTTTACGCACTTCTTCATCGTACAACTTGGTTCGCATCATGTCCATTGCTTTTTCCTTGTTGCCCAGTTGGCTCCGTTCTGTCTGGCACATCACCACCAAACCTGTGGGCTTGTGAGTTAAAAATACTTTTGTCTCAACTTTATTTACGTTTTGTCCGCCGGCGCCACCACTACGGGCTGTTTCCATCTTTACATCACTTTCTTTCAGTTCAAAATCTATTTCTTCTGCTTCGGGCATTACTGCCACGGTGGCAGCACTGGTATGTACCCGCCCGCTGGCCTCTGTATCCGGTACCCGTTGTACACGATGAACGCCACTTTCAAATTTCAATGTGCCATAAACATCATCACCGGTTACTTCCAGCTGTACTTCTTTATATCCGCCTGCTGTACCTTCACTCTCACTAAGCAAAGCTGTTTTCCAACCTTTTTTTTCGCAATATTTTAAGTACATGCGCAACAGGTTGCCTGCAAAAAGGGAGGCTTCATCACCACCGGTACCTGCTCTTATTTCAAGAATTGCATTTTTCTCATCATAGGGATCTTTGGGAATCAGCAAATTGCGGAGATGCTTTTCCAGTCCTTCTTTTTTTGCTTCCAGATCCGGTAATTCCTGTTTGGCAAGATCTCTCATTTCGGCATCATCGCCACCCAGTACTTCTTTATTAAAATCAATATCATCCAGTAGTTTTACATAGGCATCTCTTGCTATTACCACTTTTTCCAGGCTGCGGTATTCCTTGCTGGTAGCGGCAAATTTTTTATTATCACTTACAATTTCCGGGTTGGTTAATGCAACTCCCAGCGAATCGAATCTTGCTTTTATGGCGTCTAATTTATCTAGCATATTTAACAAACGCTCTCAATTAAAAGAGCATATTTTTAATTTTTTTTTTTGAACCCGGCTGTAAAAATTGTGGCAACATCGTTGCGTCGCACTCTTGTACAGTTTATCTTTATGCAGCTTTTTTACAACTGCATACTTTAGCGGTTGCAAATTTACATTATCTCAACCAATCAAATTGTACAGAAAATTTACTGCCGATTTTATTTTTAACGGACATCAATTACTGGCAGACCAACAGGCTATTATTACAGATGATAAAGGGTGCATTCTTGATATAATGCCTTTGCAGGATGCAGGTGATGAGATTCAACAACTGAACGGCTTAATTTGTCCGGGCTTTATCAATGCTCATTGCCATATTGAACTTAGCCATTTAAAAGGATTAATACCCGAGGGAGGCGGACTTGTAAATTTTGTACAGCAGGTAATTACACAAAGAAAAGCATCCGAAAAAACTGTACGGCAGGCTATTGAAGATGCAGCTGCAGAAATGTATAAATCAGGTATTGTGGCTGTAGGAGATATTTGCAATACAGCCAACTCCATCCATCATAAAAAAAACGGCCCATTATACTGGCATAATTTTATTGAGGTTAGTGGTTTTGTTGATGCCGCCGCCGCAAAGCGGTTGGATGAAATGGGGGAAGTGTACGAGCAGTTTAAAGAGATGGGGGAGAGACGACTGATGATTGACGACCGACTACCGACTGGCGGCAAACGACAGCCTACAACCGCCGACCGGCCACCGAAAGCTGACATGGTGCAGACTGTTTTTTCTCCTCATTCCCCGTATTCGGTTTCAAAAAAATTATTTCAACTTATTAATGAGCAAACTGCAGGGCAGTTAATTACGATTCATAACCAGGAGTGTGTGGCAGAAAATGATTTATATCTACATAAAACTGGCAGCTTTTTAGAATTATACAAAAACTTCGGCATCGATATAAGTGGCTTTGAAAGCACCGGCCTTACAAGCCTCCAAAGCTGGTTGCCATATTTTACACGGCAGCAATCGATCATTTTAGTTCACAATACATTTACTTGCCAGGCAGATATTGATTTCATCAGTAAATATATCAACATTCATAAAAATAACTCATCTATTTACCACTGCCTTTGCATCAATGCTAATTTATATATTGAGCAACAAGCCCCACCTATTAACCTGCTTCGTGCAAATAATTGCACCATCTTAATTGGCACAGACAGCTATGCCAGCAACAGGCAATTGAATATGCTGGAAGAAATTAAATCCATTCAACTGGCTACATACAATAGCATTCCGCTACAAGAGATGTTGGGATGGGCTACCATCAATGGCGCCAAAGCTTTGCAGGTTGACCATGTTTTTGGCAGTTTCGAAAAGGGCAAAAAGCCTGGCCTCGTTCATATTGATAAAATAGAGAACATGCACATTTCGGCGCATTCAATTGCTACAAGGATTGTATAACTATCTGCTTGAGTCTATTTTTAACTTTACAACTTAACATTTCATATTTACGTGGTCTATAAAAAAATATCCGCCTTTATATTTGTAAATTTGCAAAAATAAATAGCAGAAATTTTGCCCGACATTATACAATTATTACCCGATAATATTGCCAACCAAATTGCAGCTGGCGAAGTGATACAGCGGCCGGCCAGTGCCGTAAAAGAGCTGTTGGAAAATGCAGTAGATGCGGAGGCTACCGAAATACAATTGATTGTAAATGATGCAGGCAAAGCACTGGTTCAGGTAATTGATAACGGTAAAGGCATGAGCGAAACCGATGCCAGGATGAGTTTTGAGCGCCATGCTACTTCTAAAATTAAAACTATTCAGGATCTTTTTCATATCAAAACTATGGGCTTCCGTGGTGAGGCTTTGGCTAGTATTGCAGCGGTTGCCCAGGTAGAATTGAAATCTAAAAAAGCAGCAGACAATACCGGAACCTACATTGAAATTGACAATAGCCTGGTTAAAAAGCAGGAGCCAGTTGCATGGCCAACCGGTACCAGTATTGCCATGAAAAATCTTTTTTTTAACGTGCCTGCCCGCAGAAATTTTTTAAAAAGCAATGCAGCCGAACTCCGCTACATCGTTGATGAATTTATAAGGGTATCTATGGCCTTCCCTGATATTTTCTTTTCTCTTACCAGCAATGGTCAGCAGGTGTTTCATCTGGAGAGTGGTTCGCTTAAACAACGCATAGTTCAAATACTGGGCAACAGTTATAATGCTAAATTAGTAAGCATTCAGGAGCAATCGGATTACATGAATATTTATGGCTTTGTTGGTAAGCCGGAAACAGCCAAAAAAACAAGAGGCGACCAGTTTTTTTTTGTGAACAACCGATTTATAAAAAGCGGTTATCTGCATCATGCATTAATGAATGCTTTTGATGGAATGATTGCCAGGGACAGCTTTCCCATGTACACCTTATTCATCGATCTGGACCCAACACAGGTGGATATAAATGTTCATCCTACCAAGCAGGAAATAAAGTTTGAAGATGAAAAAATAGTATATGCCTTTGTGCAAAGTGCGGTGAAGCATGCGCTGGCACAATTCAGCATCACCCCAACATTGGATTTTGAATTGGATGCTTCTATCCAGCAACTCGATGCAGTTAGCAAACCATTTACAGAAGAGAAAAAATCATCTGCCGCCAGCTCATCTTTGTACAGCACTTTTACCCAAAAAAACCAGGCACACTTTATTGAAAATAAAAGTGACCTTAAAGAATGGAAAAGTTTTTACGAACCGGCTCAGAAAAGTGGGAATACTTCTACTGATGGCAATGAACAGTTTCAAAAAGATGATTTAGTAAATCCCCGGGTTGAAACGATTTCAAGCTCTCCATTCACGCCTCTCCGTTCACTATTGACCATTCACCATTCCCCCCTCTCCATTCACCAAATAATACAACTGCACCAAACCTACATCATTGTGCAAAATCAAGAGGGGTACCTGTTGATACACCAGCAAAATGCACATGAACGGGTGTTGTACGAACGTTTTATAAAAGCTACCAGCGGCAAGCCTATTTCTATTCAGCAAAGTCTTTTTCCACTTACTATTGAATTGGCAGCATCAGATACAGTTTTGCTAAATGAATTGCTTCCTGATCTTCATTACCTTGGCTATCATCTGGAGCCATTTGGCAACAACACCTTTGTAATACAAGGCACACCTGCTGATGTACTGCA
>JAYTTM010000509.1:0-1621 GCA_043745055.1 Chitinophagaceae bacterium
TCGCTTACTTTTGGCCCGGCCGTACACAATAAATTACTGGATGTAGTGCAGCAGGTGGCAGAAAAAAATAAAATACTGGTGCAGCTGCATACCGTAAGCCGTAGCACTGGTACTGATACAGATTCATTTGCGTATGCCAACGATGGCTGCCCGTCTGTATTGATTTCTATTCCGCTTCGTTACATGCACACAACTGTGGAAATGCTGCACAAAAGTGACGTTGAAAATACTATTAAACTGATGTATGAAACATTGCTGACGTTAACTCCAAAAACCAACCTGAGTTATTTTAATTAAGATTAAATTTATAGGGGAGGGTTACAGTATGGTTAGATAGATAACCAGCTGTAACCCTTTTTTAGTTTGAACTATTAGTGTGTATGGATTTTGCCAATTTAATGGCCCGTTAAACGTCTTCGGTAGACTACTGGTTTCAAAAAAATCCGCTAAAACCTACCTACTATTTTAAAATTAATCAGTCGGGGTGTTAGCCTGTTGGGGATACTATACACTGTGTTGGAAAAGTCTTTTATTAATTGGAAAGAGATGGTATTAGGTCTGTCAATCAGGTTAAAAACTTCAAAGCTGGCCCAAATATTTTCAAAATTCCGGAAGGGGCTGTGGCTTCGGCGTTTGTTTTTTTCGCCCAGCAACAAAGCGCTAAAACCAATATCAACTCTTATGTAAGGATCTATAATTAATGCATTGCGGTACTTAACACTATTGGGAATATTGAAAGGCATGTTGCTGCCATAAATCATGTTCAGGTGAACCTTAAAATTTTTGTTGGTAGCCAGGTAATCCTGTAAAAATAATCCGATGGTAATCAGCCTGTCTGTTGGGCGCCTTACATAGCCAACATCCTGCCGGAGGCTGTCAACAGGCGTTTTATCTGGCGTGGAGGAGTTGATAATTTCTCCGGCTGCATTTTTATATTGATAATAATGATCGCCCTCAATATCTTCTTTTGTACGCATCAAACCTATGCTTAGCCAGCTTTCTGCATCTTTTACCAATTCGCCGTATAGCCTTGTTTCAATTCCGTAGGCATACGCTTTTGCATTATTTACGCCGAAATAGCGGATGTTCACATTCACCACATCATAGGGAATCACATCCCACATATTTTTGTAATAAGCTTCGGTGGTAATACGAAATGCTGTGCCGCCTCTCAGGAAGTTATAATCAAATCCACCTACAATCTGGTAGCTTTTTTGAGACTTAACCAAAGTGTTTACAGTGCCATCATATTTTCTAAGTTCCCGGTAAAAGGGCGGCTGGCTATACAACCCTGTCGATAGTTTAAAAACCATATCTCTCTTCCAGTTGGGCTTAAAACTAATTTGTGCCCTTGGACTAATCAGTAATTCTTTGTTGAGCGAATTGTAATTATAACGGATGCCGCCTTGAAAAGTTATGTTGCCGTTGAGCTTGCTAAAATTAATATTATCCTGCACATAGCCACTCAGTTTTTGAATTGATAAATTAGTATTGCTGCTTAAAAACGAATTGAGCCGACTGGTATTTACCGGTAAGGAATAGCCAGCGCTGTCCTGGTATTCCCATTCGTACAATTTATCTTTAATGTCCGTTTGTTCAACGCTGTTGCCAAATTGAATAA
>JAYTTM010000510.1:0-1621 GCA_043745055.1 Chitinophagaceae bacterium
AGGGAAGCTAAAAGTAATTTAGGAAGCTGTTGCCAGTTTCTTTCGGGTGTTCATCATCTTTGCATCTTTGAATTTGGGGCTCACAGGCACATGCAGTTCATAGGGCCTGTTAAAAGCCTCTTGGTTAAGTCTAAATCTTTCAGAAATAATACGGATAGTTTCTTTAGATAAACCTTTCTTGTAATTGAGTATATCAGAAACCAAGCCTTCACTTACATCCAAAAGGTTAGCTAAGTCCACAGCTTTCATCTTATGTTCTTTCATTAGGGCTTTCAGCAATTCAATTGGGTCTGCATCCTCGAAGCTATTGTGTTCTGCATCATATTTTTCAATGAGCAGGTTAAGCAATTCTATTTCATCCTGAACTGCTTTGGTTTTCTTGCCGCTGTCAACCAATGCTTCAAGTGCATCACAATACCTGTTGAATTGTGCATCGGTCTTAATGATTTTATATTGTAAAGTTTCCATCGTAATTATTTTTAGTAGCTGTTCACCGAATATTGTTTATTATCATCACAAAGTTTAGTGTATTCAGCATGTGTGCCTATCCACTTAATGTATAAATGAACTCTTGTTACCCCGAAATGATATTTGCATATCATCCTGTAATTATAGCCTGCTATATCAAACACCACCCTATCGCTTCCATTGCCTAACAAATCTGCCGAACCAAAGGTTTCGGAAATATCTCCTGGCTCATTCCAATCTGCCATTTTGATAAATGTTAGCCACAGTCTGAAAGAACTTCTGCTCCTTGCATTTTGTAAGGCGAAATCTTCAAGTGACTTTCTCTTAATTAACCTGACTTTCATTTATACTTATGTAAAGGTAATAAAAGTTCACAAAAAGTGAAGTATTTTATTAAGTATTGTAAAATATTTAGGACGTTATTAAAAATATTAAAGTTATATAAAAATAAAAAAGCATTTACAAATATTACTTTGTAAATGCCTTATTTTATGTGACCGCGTCAGGATTCAAACCTGAAACCTTCTCATCCGTAGTGAGACACTCTATTCAGTTGAGCTACGCAGCCGGTTTAATTAATAGTTAATAATTAGTAGTTAGTAGTTAATAATTCCAAACTCCAAACTCCAAATTATCAGGGCTGCAAATATAATGGCAAAACAAGAATTGACAAAACCTAAAGGGTACATTCCGAAAAATTAATCCTCATTGTATATATTAGAAGCAGTGGTTTCGGTTAATTTTTTGGGTAATAACCACACAAAAAAAGCACCCAGTTTATTGATAAAGCCGGTAATCACTTCCGTTTTTCCCGAAAATAGGGCATCTACGGCTATTTTAGCCACCGCCTGAGCGGTCATATTTAATTTTTCTCCTGCTTTTATTGCTTTTCTTCCCACTTTGGCTCGATTGGCAAAATCAGTCTCCGTTCCTCCAGGGCTTACGGCCGTTACGGAAATATTCGTTTTTCGCAACTCAAATTGTAATCCACGGCTAAAACTCAACAAAAACGCTTTACTGGCCGCATACACTGCTAAACCGGGTACGGCCTGATAAGCTGCAGAGCTGGCTATATTGAGAATATAACTTTTTGAATGCTTTTTCAATTCAGGGATCAGCATATTGGTCAATTCAACAGGTACAATCATGTTTA
>JAYTTM010000511.1:0-5889 GCA_043745055.1 Chitinophagaceae bacterium
ATATTCACTTTTATAAAACAAACGTCCTTTCCTTCATCCAATACCAAACGAAGCTTCCACCAAATAAAAAATTCCTTTTTTATTATATCTGTTGATACCTGATTTATATTTTTTAAGAAAACCACCACCAGCTTTATGACGCTACCAAGGATGTATAAAAAAAGCTACCGCTCAAAGTTTGTACCATTTTTTTTCTTTTTATTAGCTGCCAATTGCAACCTGCTAGCGCAACCTATCAATAACGACTGTGGTAACGCATCCGTTGTAAGCATTGGTAGCGGCGGTTTTGGATTGGGTGTATTTACATCAGCTACCAGCGACATGACGAACGCCACCGTAGAATCCATTGAAAATTTTTCACCCGCCATTTTCGTAGCGGGACAGGATAAGAAATCTGTTTGGTACAAGTTTACTTTGCCAACCACCCGCAGTGTAAAAGTTTCTTTATTACAACCACTCCCCCCGCCGATAGCTGCCGGTGATGCCGGATTTACCATTTACCAAAGTACAAACTGCTTGCCTGCCCTTACCGAAATCAGCAGTAAGTTTACACCCAATCCATTATTTGGAGATTCATATCACCCTTGTGTAGGCGCTGGTGAATACCTGGTGCAGGTATCTTCTAAATCCGGAGCCAATGGACTTTTGTATATAAAAATTGAATTAGGCGAACCTTCTCCATCCCCGTACGATAAACCTGCAGGGGCTCATCAATTTGGTATACTTACTACCAATAAAGTAACTGCAATAACCTATGACGTAGATTGCCAGAGTATCGATAATGCCGCAGAAAACTGCCTGCCCAATGGTTCATTTAAAGATTATACAAAAAGTACCTGGCATACCTTTACTACTCCTAATTATTTCGATTGGTTTAGTGTACTGCTTGCACAAAGCAACTATTACGGAACAGATGTTAAAGTTGGATATCAGTTGTATGAAGGCGATGGAACCGTTACACCCATCAGCTCGCTTACCAAAATTACTGGCTGTGACAGTCTTGTTACCAATAGTTATTATTCAGCTCAAAAAACATACAAATGTGGAGAGTTAAAGACAAATACAACCTATACGATTCAGTTGTTGTATCACAAAGATTTAGTAAAAACACTTTACCTGGCTGTGGCATGGAACGGAGATGCTGCAACAAAAGGTCCTGAACCAATATCCAGTCTGCCTGCTCCCAATAATATGGGAACTTTGTTGTACGATGATAATGGTGTATATAATAATGCTGCTGATAATTTAGCCTGTAACAGCCGACATAGTGAGCATAATTGTCCAAATTCAATGCCAGTTGCAGGTGTTACAAAAGATGGTTACCAATATAATCTGAGTACTTTTTTTTCATTTAAACTTGCCACTGCCAGTACTTTAAATATTTATGCTACCACTAATTGTAATTATCCCTATTTATATGTTCGCCTGTACAAACAAAGCTTGAATACCAACTGCAATAATCTTGATACGGCGAATATAATTTCTAGTTTTTTGTATAACAGCAGTATTTTAAAGTGTCTTGATCCTGGTGATTATGTAGTGCAGGTAATGGGTGTAGATTCTGTTATCACAAGAGATTATTATCACTATGGCTATTTATACACATCCACTACCCCAATATGCATTCGCCGTAACCTGGGTAATGCTGTATTGCTTCAGATTAATGTTAAAAAGGAAGTTGCTGCAAATAAATATTCTCTTGGGAATGCTGGCGCAATTGATACCATCAATAGGGTTGGCAGCATTATGTCTCCTTTACAAAATGGAGTCATTTACCAAACAACTGTTGATACACTTGGTTGCCAAAATACGCTGCGTCCGGCCGATACAACCTGCAGCCCCATCAATAATAAAGTGATCTACAGAAAATTTGCCATCGCCGATAGTGGTTACGTTAACTTTAATACGTTTACTTCTCCGCTTCAGTATAAATTATACCAGGGGGAAGCAGATGTGCTGGCCACGGCGCAGAACGTTTTTGCCTACCCATCCGTGGTTACCGGGCTTAAACCCCAAACGATATGCATGGATTATTACACCTATTGCGACTATAAAAATGTATGTGTAGTGCCGGGTAATTATACCTTAGCAGCGTTTGGTTCTGATAATAATCTGGGTTTAATAGATAAGCCTTCTTTGAGTTTTAATTTAAAAAACACAAAACATGATAGTTATCTGACTGCACAGGATATGGGAAGTATAATAGACAGTGTTGGCTCTTCCGGCGGTGTAAGAAATAGTGATATTGATTCTTTTTCCTGCAGAGATAATGCTGAAATCATTAATGGATATGCACCCTGCTTAATTTACGGAATACAAGCAACCAAAGTTATTTACAGGCAATTTTATTTAAGCACGCCCGCCCTCCTTTCTATTTCCAATTATTATTATAATTATTATTATTGTGGATTTACAACCATAAAAACATTGTTTTATGGTAAAGCAACGGATGGCTTATCCGGTTTAACTCCTGTTGGCAACCAGTGGAGTTGTTTTAATTCAGCCCAATATACAGAGCAATGTGCCACACTGCCAGCTGGTTGGTACACCATCGTATCTTACGGAAGCGGACCTAGTTACAGTAGTCCTATGCAAAATATAAACCAGTCTGGAGGATACAGCAGTTCTGTCGGCAAGCCCGATCAATTAACCATTTCCATAACTGTACCCGCTTGTTTGCCACCTCAATTTAACCGGCCAAATAAAGCTTCCATTGATACCAGTACCAATCAACCTTATAAAATAGAATGGGGGCCACAAACAGGGCATACAGCGGCTTATCCGGTTACCTATCAAAGATATAAACTCAATAAGGAAAATTTTAATTGTATTCAGGATACTGATTATATTAAGCAAAATCTTGCAGCCTGCAATGTTGCCAATGTAAAAGTTGCATTTTATGTGTTTAAAATCACCCAGGAATCTTTTTTGCAAATTGATGATGTACCGGATGCAATCTGGAGTTCGGTTTATGCTTTTGATGCCAGAACTGCTGATTCCGTAAAGCTAAAAACAGACAATCCTTTACAACCATGCCTTTCCAAACAAGGGCAAATTCAGTTTTGCAAATTGATGCCGGGAACTTATACCATGGTACTTTTTGCTCCGATAAGCTATAATTGCAATTCAGTAACACCATCCATTTATGTTGACCAGGTGGGCTATAGTCGTTTTGATCATGCGGCTAAGGCCTACGATTTTGGAGTTATTAAACCAGACAGCGCCTGGTACAACGGCAAACCAGGAGATGTTAATCCATTAGATAATACCCGTGCTGCCAGCAATGATTTCTTTTATTGTACAACAGGAGCTCAGGAAAAAGATCCATTTGACGGGCAAGCCTGTTATATACAATATAACCCTGAAATATACCAAACCGGGAACAATATTGTTTTGCATCCGGATAATATAAAATCGCCGGAATCTTATATGATGGACCGAAGAAACTTGTGGTACACTTTTACAGTTATTCAGCCAGGTACCGTAAGAGTAAAAGTGGATAACAAAACTCCCGGCAAAGCCAGTCAATACCCTTTTGCAGTTTACAAAACAGAAGTGGATGCCAGCCTTCCATTTGCATCGGTGGTTGCAGGTGGTCTTGTAGATTCAACAGTAGCGCAGGGGCTTACGCTCATTAAAAGCAACTCTTATTACTATTATTGCTATGGTTACAATGATATTAGTTTTTATAATGAACCATGTTCATTCAAGCCCATTCGTTATTATATTTTGGTGGATAACCGAAACGCCTATGGATATACAACCGCATCGGAAATGATTCCAAATCACCAGGTAGAAATATCCGTTTTATTGGATTCAAATAATGCTATCCCTCCTAAGTTCGACCACTTTAGCCAGGCCAATGACTTGGGTACGGTAAACAGCGGCAAAAAGAAAGGAGCAACTGATAATTATACCTGTGCTACCGGCGATGCAACAGACCCGCTTTATGCATATACAACCTGCAAAAAAACCTTGTGGTATAAGTTTACCACTACCGTAACCGGACAAATTCGATATGCAACTTTTTTTCAAAATCAATACCAGTATTATTACGACAATATTCAATTATTCAGGCAAGTAAAACCGAATGACTCAACCAGTACAGGTTTGCTGAGTATGCCATATACCTCCACCTATTATGATAATGGTAACTGGGCACAACAATGTATTACCCCGGGCACTTACTACATTATTTTACCCGGTTGTAATGCGGTGAATGAAGATGTTTATCCTGAAATAGAAATTATTCCGCAGGAAGGTGATTTTTGCAATGTACCTGCTATTGCTGCACTTAACGGAGTGGGGGTTGCATCTGCCACCCTGATACCAGATTGCCATACAATTGGAACTGACTATGGGGAGTTTGGACCAACACTTACCTGCCCGTCGGGCGCCAATACTGCCCTCTATAAAACATCCTGGTTCCGGATGGATATTGGTGGCACAGATACGCTGGATGTAACTGCTTACCTGGTAGAAAATACCAACGCTACATCTACCGAAATAAAGTACCGGTTAATGACAGGCGATTGCGGTGCTATGCAGGAACAAAGTTGTGTGCAGGATGCTTTAACTCAAAACACGTATCAATGTTTGTTACCGGGACAAAAATATTTTGTACAGGTTTTTACCCCTGTTACAAATATTAACGGGCAACAGGTTACAGGTACGTTGGAACTAAAATTATCCGCCATTAAACATGCAGATACCTGTGCGCCGGTAAACACCTGCCTGGCCAATGCCAACTTTACAACCACTTTTG
Organism: Chitinophagaceae bacterium; assembly: GCA_043745055.1. Classification (GTDB taxonomy): domain Bacteria; phylum Bacteroidota; class Bacteroidia; order Chitinophagales; family Chitinophagaceae; genus Ferruginibacter. The sequence goes on from JAYTTM010000511.1 coordinate 4,766, forward strand.
ATTGTACCAAAGACGAAACTGTGCGGTTTAATAATTTTTCCACCTATGGCACCGGTATTTCGTATAAATGGGATTTTGGCTCCGGTGGACAGACTTCAGCCGCTGTTGCTCCTTTGTTTCTTTATCCTGCAAAAACCACCGACCAGGTTTATAGCATTAAATTGGTTGCTCAAAATACAACTTGCGGCAAAAAGGATTCTGTCACTAAAACTATCACCATTCCCGCCAGGCCTTATGTAGATTTTGGAAACGATATTGTACAATGCAACGGCAATCCTTTAACACTGGATGCGACTTCATTTACCGGGGCCACCTATTCTTGGCAAAACGGAACTACCGATCCCACATTTACTGCAGGGGCAGCAACCGGTCAAAATCAATATTTTGTAAAAGTGGAGTATAAAAATTGTATAAGCACCGATACCATTAATATCTTCATCAATCCTATACTTAAAAAGCCAATGCAAAATGTTGTATTGTGTGCAGTGGATTCCATACAACTAAATGCATACAGGAGTTACAGCGAAACTTATCTTTGGAATACAGGCTCCACAGCAGCTAATATTTATGTAAAAAACGGAGGTATATATTGGGTAGATGTGAAGCTTAATAATTGTGTAGTAAGGGATAGTTTTAATGTTACCAGTACAGCCGCCAGCAAGCCATTGGGTAACGATACAACGGTATGTCTTACTTCGGGAGGTTACAATCTGAACGCCAGCATTAGTGGTGCAGTTTCTTATCAATGGCAAAACAGCAGCAGTACTGCCAATTTCAATGTGACAGTGCCTGGTATATATTGGGTGAAAATAGATTTTGGAAATTGTATTGTAATCGATTCAGTTACTATCAACGGATTTCCTGCTGCACAAATTATTGCCTCAAGTGTTTCCATTTGTTCCGGCGATGCTTATACGTTGCCATGGGGTATTATTGTAAATACAGCGGCTATTTACAGAGATACTATCCGAAGAGTCATATCTGGCTGCGATAGTATTTTTATTGTGGTTACACTTACCGTTAATACTAAACCCTCTCTTGGAGCAGATAAAAGCATTTCAATTTGTTCTGGCAAAACAGCTAATCTTACTACTCAATTTACCACAACCGGCCTTACTATTGAC
>JAYTTM010000512.1:0-1621 GCA_043745055.1 Chitinophagaceae bacterium
GGATATTTATTCAAAGGAACGGTTGGCGATGCATTGGCTCCATCAAAACGCCAGGTATACAATTGTTTTTGTGAGCCATCAGCCAAACGGGTAGTATCAGTAAACAGCGCAAAGGCATCGTTTAAACAAACTTCCGGTAAGATAAATCCCACTAAAGGAAGCGAATGAATATTGATTAATTTGGTAAGTGTATCGCTTTTACATCCCATAGAAGATTCAACTGCTAATTTAATCTTGTAATCACCCCAAAGTCCATATATTTCTTTAAAAGTGTTATTATCATACACATCGCGTATAGTTCCGTTACCCATTTGCCAGTATCTATGTGTAAGGGTGTCTAGATTTCCTTTCGATTTATCTGAAAAACTGATAGCATTTTTTTCACAAGTAAGGGAAGAAAAAATAAAATCAGCTATCGGCAAAGCATTTACCACCATTGTATCTTTTTGAACCGAAATGGAACCGGCAACCGGACAAGTATTGAAATCAACTAAGTTCTGAACGCTATAAATTGTGGTTGAGATAGGTGCGGCACTAAAAAAAGACAAAGACTGTTTTATAGAACGAAGTGTATCGTTTTTTATTCCATCTGAATATACCAAATCCCAGGGAGCTTTGCCGGTTAATTGAAAGGAAATATTCTTTACTGTACCAAGACAAAGCGAGTCATTCGATTTTACGAACTGAAGAGTGGGTAATACATGTATATCAACATTTACACTATCTATAGATATGCCACAGCCACTAATGTTTGCATTTACATAATATTTACCCGAATCGCTCATTGCTGCCTTAGGTATCACCGGATTATACAAGGTACTTGTAAAATTATTGGGACCTGTCCATTGATAGGTAACATTCGAATAAGGGGTTGCATACAACTGAACAGTAGAGCCAAAACAGGTAGTAGAGGTAACCACAGGTGATAACTGCACCTTACTGTAATTTGAAAAATAACCTAACCTTGTTCCTGTGCTTGATCCTCCATTTAAAAATCCTAAATGAAAAAGCCCCGAACTATTGGCTACAGAAGTAACTACTCCGGCAGGTATAATGGTATTGATAAAAGGAAGGTTAGTAAAATCAATCCTTGCAGCCATCCAAATGCCATTTGTTCCAGGAACATTTTGAAACATAGCTGGTGTAATAATTGAGGCGGTTCCGTTCAATGAAAAGTTGCCAATATCCGTTGCTTTACACAATATGTTCAAATAAAATAATTCAGCTGTAGAGCGAACAAATGAAACCGTTTGTGAACCTGTACATTTAATAGAAGGCAAAGAGGTTGTTGCCACTTCTTGTCCAACACCCGTAAATTGAAGTACATAAACAGGTTTTGTGGTGGTAATATATACACTGGCATTGCTTAACCTTCCCTCATAATATTGGCCTCGGTTAATGGTTTTAATGAAAATCCCATTTTCAGAAATCTGGGTACTGTCTTTTGTTGCCCATATATAATAGAAATCCTGATTAGGTATCGCTGCGTAATTGAGTGCACCCCGAATGATAATGAATTCGCTACCTGTATTAACTTCAGGTACTATTTGGTCGCCCACCAAATCATAATTCGGACTGAGAAAAATTGAATCATCATAAATCGTTACACAAACCGGTTTGT
>JAYTTM010000513.1:0-5879 GCA_043745055.1 Chitinophagaceae bacterium
TTGGCTTCTTTCCTGTTACCTGACATACTCTGGCCATTGTTGTAATTTTTTGGACGGCGAAGGTATGTAATCCTTTTTGATTTTTATCTTGTTAGGATATTTTTTTTTGAATTTTATCTCCATCCTAATAATTATGCTGCTTTTTAATACTCAAATGAACTTTTTGAAAAAAATTATTTTTCTTTTTTGTATAATAAATGGAGGCAGTTTGTAATAAAACTGCTAGAATAATTAAACCTACACCAGCATAAAACTGAATGCTGAATAATTTATTTTCTTTAAAGATAATAAATGCCAACATGATGCCATAAACAGGCTCAAGGTTATATGCAAGGTTGCTGGTAAAAGCGGATATCTTTTGTAGAGCATTTAGTTGCAGGTGAAAACAATATACAGTACAAAGCCACGCAAGCACGAGTAAAAAAAACCAATCATTTAAAGTGGGGAAATAATAGGTAGCAGGGAAGTAATGGAGATAGAACGGTAATAGCAGGCAAAGTGCCAACAGACCTCCTCCCAGCTCGTACAACGTTAATATTGCAGGAGAATGCTTAGTTAATAACCTTTTGTTGAATATAGGAAACAGCGAACTGCCGATTGCCGAAATTAATCCGAAAATAATACCCGTTTTGTATTGGGGGTGAAAATCGAAAATGATGTAAATCCCCAGGATGGCAATTCCTCCCAGCAAAATCTCTCCTATTGAAATTTTCTTTTTAAAAAAAATGGGATCGAAAAATGCAGTAAAAAAACCTGATCCTGAAATACATACTACAGCTATTGAAACATTGCCATATTTAACACTGCCATAAAATGATACCCAATGAATAGCAACTATTAATCCAACACCAAATATTTGAATAGCTTCTTTAATGGGCAATAAAATTAATTTCTTTTTTATGCTCAGCAAAAAAGCCAATGTTATTACAGTTATCAATAGCCTGTAGCATACCAACAAAATCTCGTTTAATCCAATAAGTTTACCCAAAATTGCAGTAAAGCCAGCTAAAAAGACAGCTAGATGTAATTGGAAAAATGCTTTTCTCATTTGCGCCAAAGATAATATTAATGAAATTAGACTAAAAAAAATACGGAACAGTTTACCGTTATTTTCCAGATATGTTTGGACTGATTTATCGGTTTATGAATGGCTGATTGGTAGAAATTGAAAGATGGAAAGGAAACAGTATTAAAATTTCATTTGTTTTTTATCTGTAAACTTATACCTTTGCCGCCCCAAATAGTTCTTTTTATCCATAAAAACTTAAAGTTTAGTGGAAATGAATTGGGAGTTTTGGTAAAATTACCAGAACGTTATCACCAAAAAATAATTAAACATGGCAAAAGAAATCACCGCCTATGTCAAGCTCCAATGTAAAGGAGGACAGGCAAACCCGGCGCCGCCAATCGGTCCAGCCCTTGGTAGTAAGGGTATCAACATCATGGAGTTCTGTAAGCAATTTAATGCCAGAACTCAGGATAAACCAGGGAAAATTCTTCCCGTTTTAATCACAGTTTACGCAGACAAATCATTTGAGTTTATAATTAAAACTCCTCCTGCTGCTGTACAGTTAATGGAAGCTGCCAACCTTAAAAGTGGTAGTAAAGAACCTAACCGTGTAAAAGTTGGTAAAGTAACCTGGGCCCAGGTTGAAGCTATTGCAAAAGATAAAATGGCTGACTTGAATGCTTTCACTGAAAAAAGTGCCATGACCATGATTGCAGGAACCGCAAGAAGCATGGGGCTTACTGTAGACGGTAAAGCACCCTGGGAAAATTAATTTTATTATCAACTCAAAAAGTTTTTAGACAATGATCACTAAAAAAAGAAAAATAGCCAACGCTAAGGTTGATACTAACAAAGCTTATTCACTAAAAGAAGCTTCTTCCTTAGTTAAAGAATTAAATACAACGAAATTTGACAGTTCTGTTGATTTGCATATAAAATTGGGTGTTGACCCTAAAAAAGCTGACCAGGCAATTCGTGGTACAGTTTCTTTACCACACGGTACAGGTAGAACTAAAAAAGTATTGGTGCTTTGTACACCCGATAAAGAAGAAGCTGCAAAAGCTGCAGGTGCAGACTTTGTTGGACTAGATGAATTTATTAAGAAAATTGAAGGTGGCTGGACGGATGTTGACGTTATTATTGCCACACCTGCTGTAATGCCAAAAATTGGTAAATTGGGTAAAGTGTTAGGCCCTCGTAACCTGATGCCAAATCCAAAAACAGGAACAGTTACTAATGATGTAGCTGCAGCTGTAATTGAAGTAAAAGGTGGTAAAATAGCCTTCAAAGTAGATAAAGTTGGTATCATTCATGCCTCTGTTGGTCGTGTAAGTTTTAGTGCAGATAAAATTGCAGAAAATAGTCAGGAACTAATCAATGCATTGGTAAGATTGAAACCATCTTCTTCAAAAGGTACCTACCTGAGAGGGGTTAGCATGGCCAGTACAATGAGCCCAGGCATATTAATTGATACAAAATCTGTTCAAAACTAATCATGAATTGCTTCTGCTTTAAAGCAGAAGATAAAAATATTTGTTATGACTAAACAAGAAAAAAACGAAGTAATAGAAGTGCTGAAAGGCAAATTTAGCCAGTACAGTAACTTTTATATAACTGATACAGAAAGCTTAAGTGTAGCTCAGGTAACTGATTTGCGCAGGCATTGCTTTACTAAGCAGGTAGAAATGAAAGTGGCGAAAAATACACTTATCAGAAAAGCATTGGAAAGCATTGATGCTGAAAAATACACGGGAGTTTATGATTCGTTACATAAAGTAACCGCATTATTATTTAGTGAAAATCCTAAAGAACCGGCTTTGATCTTAGCAGGGTTTAGAAAAGCAAGCAAAGGTGAAAAACCATCTTTGAAAGCAGCATTCATCAATGGTGATATATTTGTAGGTGACAATCAATTGACTGCTCTCACAAAAATTAAAACCAAGCATGAATTAATTGGTGAAATTATTGGCTTGCTTAACTCTCCAATACAACGTGTTTTGGGAGCTTTGCAAAACAAAGATGCGGCTAAAGCTGAAGAAGTTGTTGCGGAAGTAGCAGCACCTGTTGCTGAATCAGTTGAAGTTGTTGCTCCAGTTGCAGAAGTAGTTACTCCGGTAGCTGAAACTCCTGTAGCAGTAACACCAGCTACTCCTGAAGCACCTGCAACAGAAGCAACACCTGAAGCTTAATGCTCCCTACTTTAAGGGGAAATAGATACTTTTTATATTACAAACTCTTATGGATTGTCCCACTAAATAAGCGTTATTAAATAAACATGGACAAAAAACAATTTTTTTAAACCATCCGGCGGATCCGTCAAAAACGGACGTGAAGTCGGAAAAAATGCAAACATTATGGCAGACGTAAAAGTTTTAGCTGAAAGTTTAGTAAACTTAACAGTAAAAGAAGTACAGGAATTAGCTGATTTTTTGAAATCAGAATATGGTATTGAACCAGCTGCCGCGGCAGTTGTAGTAAGTGCTGATGGTGGTGGCGGTGCTGCTGCTGTTGAAGAACAAACTTCTTTCAACGTAATTTTAAAAGCAGCTGGTCCTAACAAATTAGCAGTAGTAAAAATTGTTAAAGAATTAACTGGTTTAGGCTTGAAAGAAGCTAAAGACCTTGTTGATGGTGCACCAAAACCAGTAAAAGAGGGTGTAGACAAAGCAACTGCCGAAGAATTAAAAACTAAGTTGACTGATGCTGGTGCTGATGTTGAAATAGCTTAATAAATTCTTATAATAAATAGCTTTAAAAGGCCGGGGAGAAATTCCTGGCTTTTTTTATGATTGTATATTTCAGTTTAAAAAATATTTCATTGATGCTATCATAAAATAAATTTAAAGGCTGAGGGGTTCATTAGCATAGCATTTTGAGTGATTACAATAATAGAAAAAGCCCGGTAATACCAGGCTTATAATTATCTGCTATTGAAAAACTTTATTTCTTAATAATTGTTTGAGTAGCTGTTTCATTATGGTTGCCTTTTACTCTTATTGCATAAATACCTGTTGTAAGCAATTGATTAATTTCCGTAGTTACTCTGTTGGTAGCAGCTGAATAGACTGTTTGTCCCTGTGCATTAATAATTTGATAGATTGCAGGTAGTAGTTGTTGAGGAATAATTAACTTAAATCCATTTTCTATCGGGTTGGGGAAAGCCATAATATCAATATCAGTTTGGTTATTTATAACGGAAACCGATGAGTAAAAAAGCTGTCCTGCAGCTTCCTTAACTTTTACTCTATAATAAATTGTACCTTTTTTTATACAGTCGTCTGTATAAATATATTGATTATTAAGTTGTTGTTTGCCATTTATAGTGGCAATATCGATAAAATCCAAACTATTCTGACTTCTTTGTACTATATATTGTACTGGTTCCAGTTCTTGTGTGGTAGTCCATTTTATGTCATTACCTTTTTTGCCTGAATGAATTACAGAAAAAGCGACCAGTTTTACAGGAACAATACCTATAGTTGCAATTACGCAACCACTTGAAGCGCCAGGACCAGCAGCTGCGTAAACCAATGGAATATTACACGGAACACAGGTAAAAGCATCTCCTGTTCCGCCATTGCCAATGGTTCCGGATATTACAGCAGAAGTAATTACTGTTAACGGGGTACCGCCATATATGTTTACAAGTACTCCTTCCGGCCATCCCAACAATAATACCCCACAACCACTTCCGCACTGCGGATATAAACTTTGGTAAGCAAACGCACCTGGTGGACACTGTGCATCGCTGGCTGTTTGTAAAAAAAACAGCATTGATAATATAATTATAAACTTTTTCATGTTACATCAGCGTTAGATTTTCCTGCTATAATGTTAATTTGGACTATAGAAATTTATTTTTTACAGGCTTATTCATAAATCTGCAACTTCAAAAGATATTTCCCAACGGAAACCGGTTTCAGTTTATTGTTTAATTAAATTGAAACTATCTATTTGTATGTTTGTTCTTTTATAAATTACCAATTCACCCTTAATAACGACTCAATTGAATAAAAATTTTGTTTTGTAATAAATTTTTTAATGATTTTAAATAAGTCATAATTAATTGGTTAGATAATCTCACAGCCAAAGAAATTCACCTTGATATGTTTATAAAAACTCATTAATCACTCATTTTAGTATGATTTGATAAAAAATAATTCTCAGGAATGGAAAATGTGAAAAAATGACGCTAAGTTTTTTAATTTTTAAATTATAATCCATAACTTTGCCGACCTTTAATTTAGGGTTATTAGCATTTTGTTGATAATCAAGAAATAGAGAACCTTCTCAGCTATAAAACGTTTTATAACAAATATGTCTGCAACTAAATCACCCGCCGCCCAGCGCATCAATTTTGGAAAAGTTGAACTCTTAGCGGAAACACCCGATTTACTCGGAATCCAGATTCAATCGTTCAAAGATTATTTCCAGTTAGAAACTACGCCGGATAAGCGTAATGTTGAAGGTTTGTTTCGTGTGTTTAAGGAAAACTTTCCTATCACCGATACCCGCAATATTTTCGTATTGGAGTTTCTGGATTATTTTGTGGATCCGCCAAGGTATAGTATCGATGAGTGTATTGAGAGAGGTCTTACTTACGCTGTTCCATTAAAAGCTAAACTAAGGTTGAGCTGTAATGATGAAGAGCATGTGGATTTCCAGACCATTGTTCAGGACGTATTTCTGGGTAATAGTCCTTATATGACTCCTCGTGGTACTTTTGTAATTAATGGTGCTGAAAGGGTAGTTGTTTCTCAGCTCCACCGTTCACCTGGTGTATTTTTTGGTCAATCCGTTCATCCGAACGGCACAAAAATTTACTCTGCAAGGGTAATTCCTTTTAAAGGAGCCTGGATGGAGTTTGCAA
>JAYTTM010000514.1:0-1617 GCA_043745055.1 Chitinophagaceae bacterium
AGCAGTTTACAGGCGTGACTGATCCTGAGTTCCTGTAAAAAATCGAAATAGGTTTTCTTGATATTTTTTTTAAAAAATCTGCAAAAAGTAGGGATACTCATTCCGGCTACTTTGGCTACTTGCTCCAGTGTCAAAGCTTCCAGGTAATGTTTAAAAGAGAAATCAATTATCTTTTCAATTGCGGGGTTGATATTGCTGTTAACCGATATAAAATCTCTGGTGATAATGCGGTGGTTGCCTGTATTATTTATTTGCTCAATAGCCAGCAACAACAGGCTTATACGATGGTAACCTTTGGCTGTTTCAATGGCACGAATTAATTGTGTAACAGCTGGGTTTATCTTTTTATCCAATAAAATTCCATCGTTCTTTTGTAAAAAATGATAAACTGATTTCAATTCGGGAAGTGACAAAAATATTTCACCAAACAGGTTTTGCTTAAAATGAATAACGATGGCACTGCCAATGATTTTTGGATGCTGTTTGCGAAACCAATGCGGCAGGTTGCCAGCCAAAAAAAAGATATCACCGGTTGAATATTCTCCTACATAATCACCTGCCATAATTGTCCCTTTTCCGTCTGTAATTAAAATTAGTTCGCACTCTTCATGCTTGTGCCAGTTGGTTTCAAACTGGGGAGTTTTGTAGGTTCTGCAGGCAAAAGATTGGTTGTCTTCAAGGTGAATTTTTTGTATGAGTGTTTTCATGTAAACTTATTTAAACCCAGTATATTATCAGTATTTAAATCTAAAAATAGCTTTTGTTGATAAGATAGCATATTTTAATTTAAAAATAGCGGTTGTAAATATGTTGGGAAATCACAAATTTTACACTGACTAACGATTGATTACTTGCAGAAATTAAAAAGCTATATGTTACTATTAGGAATTGATATTGGAACATCTTCTATTAAGGTTGCTATTATAGATGCTCAATCACAGCAAACCATCACTACTGTTCAGTATCCTGAAACTGAAACGCCTATTGTTGCCCTGCAGCCGGGTTGGGCAGAGCAAAGTCCGGATATGTGGTGGCAGCATGTGCAATCAGCTATTCTTGCTGCACATGCGCAACAGTTATACAATCCTGCGGATATTAAAGCAATTGGTATTGCTTACCAAATGCATGGATTGGTGTGTATTGATAAAGACCAGCAGGTTTTAAGAGATAGTATTATCTGGTGCGACAGCAGGGCTGTAACTTTTGGCAACAACGCTTTTGATGCAATTGGCCATGACAAATGTTTATCACATTTACTAAACTCTCCGGGGAATTTTACAGCAGCAAAACTGGCCTGGGTTAAAATGCATGAACCCGACGTATTTGAAAAAATTGATAAGGTTTTATTGCCCGGCGATTTTATAGCGATGAAACTTACCGGCAGCAGTACCACCAGCATATCAGCATTAAGCGAAGGGATATTTTGGGATTTTGAAAACAATGAATTGTCGAAGGATGTGTTCAATTATTTTGGTTTTGATACTTCGGTTATTCCGGAGATAAAAGATGTTTTTACAACACATGGATTAGTTAGTGAAAGTATAGCTGCACATTTATCATTAACAGCTGGTATTCCCGTTAGTTACAAAGCAGGCGATCAACCCAATAATGCACTTT
>JAYTTM010000515.1:0-1617 GCA_043745055.1 Chitinophagaceae bacterium
CATCGTTGTGATGATAAATGGGGCGTAAATCCAGATCGGTTTTCAATATTCTAAAAGTTGATTCTATTTCCCGGATGGTGTTATAGATCATCCATTCCATCCCCTCATCGGTGTCTTCTAAATTTGTTCTTAAAAAATATACACCTGACGTATCGCTGGCATCCTGCGCTTTCGCCATATCCTTCTGCCAGTATATATTAAGTACTGTTTTGGTGGGCTCGTCTATATCAAAGTTGATGTGGTACAGGTGATGTACTGACGGATATTTTTGTTTTGCCCGGCCTATTCTTTGCTGCACTTTATCTACTCTTTTAATGCCCCTTGGTTTTGATAAACTTTCTTTTATTAGTACAAGCTGTTGCTCAAAACCCTGCTGTAGCCTGCTATTGATGCCTTGTTCCTTATGGGCTTTGGCAGGGCTTTCTACCTTTAAAAAACTATCTGTATGTTTTTCGCTTTTTACCAGCGACAGCCTTATTATTTTTTTAGATTTTGTAACCAAATACGTTTCCTTACCCGCTTGCACCGGCTGATAATCTTTTAATTTTGTTCTGCTTACCACCACATATTTATAGCCATCGCGGGTTAATGTATCCAGGTTTTTTTCCGTAGCAATACCTGCATCCATTACCACTATTGGCTTTGCAGCGGTGGTGGTGGTGGATAATTTTTTGATGAGTGTTTTTATGTCTGAGGTATCAGCATAATTTCCCTGGTGTATGGAAGAATATTTTATGAAGCCTTCTATGTTGATGACCATTGCCAGTACCACCAATTTTGCATCGTTACGCTTTTCTTTACTGCGCCCATATCTGGCCAGTTGGCTATTGTTTTTGCTGCCTTCAAAATAAGTGTTGGTTAGGTCGTAAAGCATTATCCTGTCCTGCAAATCAAAGAGTTCGTTGGTGGTAGTAGATAAATGTTTTTCAATAGCACCCTGGTGTTGGTATAAATCCAACGCACTTTGATAAAGTTTGTCCTTGGTTATTTTATTTACATCGTAGCCGCTAATATCGCATACGGCTGAATTATCTCTTATCCCTGCCCGTCCGGTCAGGCGGGCATTTGCTGGCAGCAAGTTCCGAACCCGGATATACGGCCCTGCTTATTACTTGTGTCATGGCCAGTTGTGTCTTCTCTTCGCTCCAGCCCAATGATGTAAATAGTTCGGTCAGTTGTAGCTGGTTCCATGTATTGGCACATATCCCTGCCCGTTCGGTCAGGCGGGCATTCGGTGCCTATTTCCCGGGCTTCTTTGTGTTTGATGGTATCTGCTTTTACCAGCTTGTGTTTTTCTGCCATCGTTTTGCGATCAATGGTCTTTTTGGCAATCATCTCATTCCAAAACCTATCTACCCACTCCATTACCTGCATATCGGTTTCTTCAAAAAGAACCAATTCATTCTTATATCTTTCGTTGAGATGACACACCACTTTGTCTTTTTGTTCATTGGTAGCATCGGTCCAAAATCCAATGTTTAAAAGCGTTTTATGGCAAACCCTATCGAACTCATTTCGGTAGCTTTCTACCAACCGGTAGTAAGCTGCAATACCATTAATGATTGAATTATGCCTGAAGGAAACTTTTAAATACATTGACGGCAAAGCTAAAATTGG
>JAYTTM010000516.1:0-5870 GCA_043745055.1 Chitinophagaceae bacterium
ACATGTAACGGCCCCTCCAAACCTCCCCAAAGGGGAGGCTTTTGGCTCTTTTAAATTAAAAGAGTTAGTTATTAATATTGATTTAATTCTTCCCATTATGATTATTATTTCAAAATTTAAGGCTTTTCTAAAGCCCCACCTTTGGAGGGGTTTGGGGAGGCTATTACAATACACCCAATTAAAGCTGCCAGCAATAAAATACTTACTACTTCAAATGGCAGTGCATAACCTCCCTGCTCAACCCCCAGCATTTGATTGCCGATGTTGACTACGGTTGGTGCTATGGCTATTTCATTTGTTGCTGTAAAACTATGTTTGTACAACTGCAGCATAATTAATGCAAAGCCGCAAAATGCTGCTATTGCAGCAAACAGCTTCCTGCCAATTGGTAATTTTGGCATTTTTTCACCTGCCTGTTGTGTTAAAAAAATGGAGAAAATTATCAGTACAGTAATACCACCTACATACACTACAATTTGCACTGCCGCAATAAATTCATACTGCAGCCAAAAGTACAGCCCTGCAATACCAATAAGGGAGAATAATAAAAAGATTGCAGCTCTAAATATTTGCCGTGTAGTAACCGCCAACAAAGCACTTACCAGGGTTAGTGCTGCCAGCATGAAAAATACAATTGTTGATCCGATCATGTAAGGGTTAAAAATTTAATTCTATTTTATTAATAACTACAACTAAAATTTACCAAATATAAAATAGCTGCTACAAAACTTGCGATACCTTCACCTTTTTAAGAGATGGAGCTACTCTACGCCATCCATTATTTTGCTACCAGGTTTATTTAATATTTTAGTAAATTCACTTCTGTCAAAAACACTGTGTTCAAATGTTTGTGCCATTACAATAGCATCCGATGGACAAGCCACAATACATAAATTACACATCGTACACAGTTCCAGGTGATACACTAATTTATCAATTGCTTTTTTCTTTTTGCCTTCCGGTGTAATATCGAATTGGGTAATTACTTTAATGGTTCCATTAGGGCAAGCCAATTCGCAAGCTGTACAACCAGTGCAACGATGCTCATTGTTTTCATCATGCGGCATTACCACTTCCCCTTTAAATCTTTCCGCCATCACCAGTGTATCCCTGTTATCCGGGTATTGCTCGGTGATGATTTCTTTGTGGTGTGTAAAATAATATCCTGTTCGCCTTAGGCCAACAGCCAGTGATTTTAAAGCACCAAAAATATCCTTTATGTATTCTTTTATAAACATAAGCCCCCGTCCCCTAAAGGGGAGTTATTTGACGTGTAAATAATTTTTTCTTTCATAATTTAAATGATGTCATTATACTTTTACTCTTGCCTTACCCCCCTTCAGGGGATGGGGGCCTACCTTAAAAATGCCAACCCAAAATCGCCATCGCTGTTATCAGTAAAATATTAAACATGCTGATGGGCAACAAATATTTCCATTCTAAATTTAATAACTGGTCAATACGCAACCTCGGAAACGTCCACCTGAACCACATGATCAGAAATATCATGAAGAAAGTTTTTCCAAAAAACCATAAACTGGAAGGGATATAATCCATAACATGATTAAATGATTCCCAATGGCCAATATGAAAAGGCATCCAGCCGCCTAAAAATATAGTAGCCCCAATAGCGCAAACAATAAACACATTGATATATTCTGCCAGAAAAAACAAGGCGAATTTCATCCCTGAATATTCTGTATGAAAGCCTGCTGTTAGTTCACTTTCTGCTTCGGCCAAATCAAAGGGTGCCCGGTTTGTTTCTGCTGTTACGGCAATTATAAAAACTAAAAATGCAATCATCACCGGAATATGTCCTTTAAATATCCACCAGCCATCTGCCTGCGACAAAACAATTTCATTTAAATTTAAACTCCCGGTTAATACAACAATGGCAAGTATAGAAAACCCGGCAGATAATTCATAGCTTACAATTTGTGCACCGCTACGCATGGCGCCCATTAAAGAATATTTATTATTACTTGCCCAGCCTGCCATTAAAATTCCAATTACAGAAACAGAAGAAATTGCTGATACATACAATACGCCAATGTTCATATCCCACATCTGCAAATCTTTTGCAAATGCAATGGGAGCCAGCAGCAGCATCGCTACCATCATTACTACGAACGGCGCAAGATTAAATAAAAATTTATCTGCACCATTTGGTGTCAACCCTTCTTTTACCAATAATTTTACGGTGTCTGCCATGGATTGCATTATTCCGTTTGGTCCTACACGGTTTGGCCCAAGGCGGATTTGTATCCAGGCGGCAACCCTTCTTTCCATCAGAACCAGTACTAATCCTAACACGGCAAATAAGCTAATTGCACAAACACCTACTATCACCATTTCAAAAATAGTTGCCAGTGTTGAGCTGAATGTTTGGTTCAACCATTCATGTATTACGGTTGCTATTTTACTGAAACTCCACATAGTAGTTGCCCCCATCCCCTAAAGGGGAGTTATTCGAAGTTTAATTTTATTTCAACAATTATTTTCATTTCAAACCAACCACATTGCATATCATTTTCTAACCTTTTTTCTTCCTTCATCAATTGCCAATTCAATTTGTGCCGCATCATCTTTTGTAAAGCCATGTGCAGTTACTTCTTTACCAGCATGAAAAAATTTTAAGGTACTATATCCAACCATGGGTGAATCAATTTCAACCGACGAAATATGTTCATAAGAAATAAACTGCGTTTTACCACTAAAAATACCCGGTTGCCACAGCTTGATACCTGTCTCTTCAATATAAATTTCTTCGGGAAAAATTTTGTTCCCTTTAGATAACCTTGATGCTACGAACTTCATTTGTTATAAATTTTTCAAACTAATAAAATACTTCAATGTTTATTTTAATTAACCATGCTTCTCAGCAGACAATCTCAAGTTTTAAACTCTTGCCCAATCCCCCCTTTGGGGGCCAGGGGGCAGCCTACCTGTCAATATCCGGTATCACCAAATCCAACGTGCCCATCATCGCTACCATGTCTCCCAGCTTACTGCCTGTTGCCATATGGCCGAGTGCCGATAAATTGGAGAATCCTGGCGAACGAAATTTAATGCGGTATGGCGTTGTACCTCCTTCGCTTACAATGTACACACCCAACTCGCCACGAGCCGTTTCTGCCCTTGTGTAAAATTCTCCTTTGGGTAATTTTAATACCACTTTTGTTTTGGCTACAAAATCACCTTCAGGGATTTTATCTATTAACTGTTCTATTATTTTTATTGACTCATTCATCTCTCTTATCCGCACCATGTAGCGGGCAAAAGAATCACCGGCTGTTTCCAGCACTTCATCAAATTGAAGTTGATCATACATTCCATAAGGATACAGTTTTCTTATGTCGCAGCTTACGCCACTGCCTCTTGCAGTTGGTCCGCTGCAGCCATAGGAAACAGCATCTTCGGCCGATAAATAACCAACGCCTTTCATACGGTTTTGAAAGATGATATTATTTGTAACCAGTTCTGCATATTCGCCAATTTTTAATTTATATAAACTGATAAATTCTTTAACTTTTTTCTGAAAGTTGGGATGTATATCCTGCATTAAACCACCGGGAACAATATAGTTCATCGTTAGCCTTGCCCCGCAGGTTTCTTCCATAATTTCGTTGATGGCTTCCCGTTCCCTGAAGGCATGAAAGAAAGGAGTAAAGGCACCCAAATCCATTGCCATGGCTCCCCACCACAATTCATGCGATGCAATTCTTGTAAGTTCATCCAGCAAAATTCTTACTACCTGCGCTCTGGATGGAACTTCTATTTGTAAACCTTTTTCAACACACATGGCACAGGCGTGGTTGTTGATGTGAGAAGAGAGATAATCCATACGACTGGTAACATAAATAAACTGTCGGTAAGTTAAACTCTCACACATTTTTTCAATAGAGCGATGGATATAACCAAGATGAGGTTCTACTTTTTTTATAGTCTCGCCATTCAGCGTAATCACCAAATGCAACACACCGTGTGTAGCAGGATGCTGTGGCCCTACGTTGATGATTAAATCACCAGCCTCGCCAACCCCATCAAAAGAGGGGCTATTAGATGCGTCTGATATGATGTCTGTATTTCTGTACATTTCGTAATTCTATTTGCGACAATTATTTTTTATTTACCCGTCTTTTAATCTTTTATCAACTGCATTGGCGTCGCACTCTTTTACATTTTATCTTAATTGAACTTTTTCTACCTGATTATTTATTCAATGGCTAAATAAAAAATATTCCACTTAAAAATCAGTTGCCTTACTCCCCTTCAGGGGATGGGGGCCTACAGCTTTATCATATTTACCGGGTCTTCAAAATCTTTTAACAACGGATTTTTTCCTTCCCAGCCATCAGGCAATATCAGTAACCGTAAGTCAGGATGGTTAAGGAAATTCACACCAAACATTTCATATACTTCTCTTTCATGAAAATCGGCTGTACGCCAGATAGTACAAACTGTTTCAATTGCCGGGTTTACTTTATCCAGTTTAGATTTTACTACAATATTGTGTCTGAATTTTGTAGAAGACAGGTGATACACCATCGTTAAATGCGTCTTCCAATCGACGCAGGTAAGACAAAAAAGATAATCAAAATACAACAATTCATGGGTACGTAACTGCTTTGCAAATGACAGCCAATCTGTTGACTCAATATTTATATTAAGCCACTCTCCTCCCTCCTCAAAAGTAGCGGTAGGAAATAATTCAGTAATCGATATTTTTAATTCTTCGATGGTCATTTAAAAGTTGTCTTATTTTATTTGATTCAACAAATCGCCGCCGGATAAAGGTTTCGGAACCTGGATCTGTTCTCTCGTTAACCCGCTTTTAATTTTTTGCTGTAAACTCATCAAGGCATGCAACAATGCTTCGGGCCTTGGCGGGCAACCGGCTACATAAACATCTACCGGTATCACATGGTCGGCACCTTTTACTACAGAGTAGGTATTGTAAAAAAATGGTCCACCGCTGATGGCGCATGCACCCATGGCAATTACATATTTTGGGTCGGCCATCTGATCGTATAATCTTTTTAAAACCGGAGCCATTTTATTTACGATGGTTCCGGCTATAATAATAACATCGGCCTGCCTTGGTGAAGCTCTTGCCACTTCAAAACCAAAGCGGGAGAAATCGTATTTGGCACCTGCTACAGCCATATATTCAATGCCACAACAACTGGTTGCAAAAGTTAATGGCCACAACGAATTGGATCGGGCCCAGTTGATAACGTCATCCAGTTTACTTAATACAATTCCACCTCCCGGTGTTTCGTGTATCTGCCCCGGAAATGAAGCCTCCAAACTGCCTGCAGCAGGGGTTTTGGAAGAATCAGTATTAGGTGAAGATTTATCCATTTATCAATTAGTTAATGTTAAATTTCTTTACAAAAGATACTGCATTCGTACATTTTTTTTAACCCGGCATTCACATAAACCTGCCTTCCTCCTCCCCTGCGGGGAGGCCGGGAGGAGCTGCTAAATCCATTTTAAAGCACCCTTTTTATGTGCATATAAAAATCCCATAAATAATATAAAAAAGAAAATAATAATTTCAATAAAAGCCATCCACCCAACTTTTTTTGCCACTACAGCCCAAGGGTAAAGAAACACTAGTTCTACATCAAAAATTAAAAATATCAATGCAAATAAATAATAGCCAACGTTTAACTGTACCCAGGTTTTACCAGTAGTGGGAATGCCACATTCATACGGCTCTCCTTTTTGTGGATTGGTAGTTGAAGTAGTAACTATTTTAGCTACAATAATGGCAATGGCAGAAAAGGCAAGTGCAGCTAAAATTAAAACAATCATCGAAGACGCTCCCATAAGAAAATCGGTTGTATGAAGTAACTTTTATGCTG
>JAYTTM010000517.1:0-5868 GCA_043745055.1 Chitinophagaceae bacterium
GTATTTACACATTCTGGATAAGTGCCTCCCAATGAATTGGGGTTTTTGGGATCATTCTGATACCTTGTAATACGATTGCCATCATACCGGGTTAAGCAGCGGTTGGTTTGATCTGACAACCACATAACTCCATGTATATCCCTTGTAAGGCTATTAATTTTACCTAAAGAAACTCCATTAGTTCCTGACACCAAATTGAATTTTACAGTTTGGGTTTGTGCAGTACAATCTTTTGCCTGAAATAAAAGTAAAAGAAATATGAACAATAGAAGAGGTGGCTTCATGTAGCTATTTTTTATAATGACTCCAGCATAATTTATTATTGGGTCATTTTGATAAAGGCAATGCAGGTTGTTTTATTTGCTTCATTACTGAATTTTAAAAAAAGTCTTACTGCAAATCAGATTACATATATCATTTGAGCAACCTAATTTAAGGCTTTTTTTACACTTCATATTTAATTTATATGAACGAACCGATTTGTAAATAAAGAAATGAATTATAAATCATAATCCTTCTTCTTTCTTTATTTTTAGTGTTCAGTTTTCATTAGTGTTTACCGAAAAAAAATTGCGTCTTGAAATTTGCTTATGATTTAAAACGGGTAATACTTAAAAAAGCAACAGAACGATTTCTGCATATCCATAAATTTCTATCGAAATGAAATTGACAGTTTTTTGCGGTTTGCATATTTACAATTGCTTACCAACTACAAGATAGAAAAAGGAGCCCTTTTGTTTACACACAATTTTGTAGATTTACTGGCAATCATCAGGTACAATAAAAAGAATTCGATTTATGATAAGCAGGCAAAAAATAAACAAGGTTTTTATTTTTTTTAATTTATACTGCCCAAGCTGGTTATCTTATTAAAATCCACAGTTTTTCCTATATTAATTAGATTTTAAAATTTAGTCAACCGATATTGATATATTTATGTGCTTATTTTATGACTTTTATCAAAACCAACAAATAAGAATACCAACTATTATACATTAAGCAGGCAATATGCCACAGGAACAACAATATAAAGAACCTCCGATATTTAAAAAAATGAATTATCAGGAATTATTAAAAAAGACGGAAGACTATGTGAATCTATTTTATAGTGAACATACTGATCCGACGTTGCTTTATCACAACCAATCCCATACGGCAGAGGTTTTGGATTATACAAAAAGAATTGCAGATCATTTTCAGCTAGACGATCGTTTATTCTTTATCGTTTCTGCAGCAGCCTGCTTTCATGATACAGGGCATTTGATAAAAAGTGAGGAAACACATGAGGTAAAAAGTGCAGCACTAGCGCAAACATTTTTAATCAGTATTGATATAAATGAAGAAGATATTGATGAAATTAAAAAGTGTATTCTGGCAACTTCAATGCCTCAAATGCCTGAAACTTTAACTGAAAAAATTATTTGTGATGCCGATTTATTTAATTTGGGTACCAATACGTTCAGAGAAAAAAATAAATTGATGAGAAAGGAATTGGAGGCTATCAATAATAATAAAATTGATGGTATTGCCTGGAGGGCATCTTCCATAAGTTTACTTGAAAACCATCATTATCAAACAGAATATTGTCAATTACTTTTAGATAAAACAAAATCGGAAAACCTAACCAGTTTAAAAAATAAGCAGCAACAAAAATTAAATAAAGTTAAGCCAGCAGAAGATTTAGCTGTAATTCAAGAGAACAAACAGGTAACTAATTCTGATACCCCCGTTGTTGCCAAAGTGCCAAAAATAAAAAAGAAAGACAGGCCAGTAAAAGGGGTAGAAACAATGTTCCGCTTATCATCTTCCAATAATATACGCATAAGCGTAATGGCTGATAATAAGGCTCATATAATGATATCGGTAAATTCAATTATCATATCTGTTGTATTGGGTTTAATAATTAAAAACCTGCATGAATATCCGAATTTGATTGCACCGACCATGATTTTATTAGCTGTAAATGTAGGAGCCATTATTTATTCTGTGATGGCTACAAGGCCAAAAGTTGCTGGTGGTGTATTTACAAAGGAGCAGGTTGCAGATAAATCTGTAAACCTGTTGTTTTTTGGTAGTTTTTACAAAATGAATTTTAAAGAATACGATGAAGGTATAAAAGCGATGATGACAGACAAAGATTTTTTATATGGAAGTCTTACTAAAGATATTTTCTGGCAAGGGAAAGTACTAGGCCGTAAATACAAGCTATTACGCACATCATATACCATATTCCTTTATGGCATTATTGCAGCAGTAATTGCCTATGCAGTTGCAATAATTTTTTTCAGATAAATTAATACATGTTCCTAATGGAAATAGTTTTTTTTGACAGAGATACCAGTTGGCTTGGTTTTAATCATCGGGTTTTAATGGAAGCAGCAGATGATGCTGTTCCGCTGCTTGAAAGACTGAAATTCTTATCAATCTACTCATCTAATCTTGATGAATTTTACAGGGTTCGGATACCAACTTTATTATCGTTAAAAAAACTTGAAAAGAAAACCGGCGCTACCTACTACGCATCTATCCTGGTAAATATTGAAAAGATTATTTCCGGACAGATGAAAGAACTGGGTGCTATACTGGAGGACAATTTAATTCCCTCTTTAAAAGAGAAAAAAATTAAACTGCTATATAATGAAGCTATCCCCGACTTTTTACAAAAAGGTTGTTCTGATTATTTTTTTAACCAAATAGCAGGTTTTTTACAACCCATTTTTTTAAATGAGAAAAACCCGGCATTACTTATTGAAAATAATAAATTGCAGATACTGGTAATATTAGAAGGTACAGTAAATGAAGAGTACCTGGCAATTGTTAATATTCCAACTGATTTTTTACCAAGATTTTATTTTGTTGACGACCATAACTCAAGTATACGTTTTATTGTTTTTATGGATGATATCATAAAAGCAAATCTGGATAAAGTTTTTACGGGTTATAAAATCAAGGCAAGTTATTCTTTTAAAATAACCAGGGATTCGGCTTTGGATCTTAAGGACGAATATGAAGGAGATATTGCCAATAAAATTGAGCAACAAATAAAGAATAGGGATAATGGGCTTGCAACACGTTTTCTGCACCAGCCCGGGATATCCATGCGTATATTATATTCGGTTTTTGATAAGCTAAATCTTACCAATGGCAATTCAGTACCCGGGGGCAATTATCATAACCTAAAAAATTTATTAAACTTACCTCTACCGGATAGGCAACAATTTTTGTATCAATCCTGGAAACCTGCAGTTAATAAAAATCTGCAAACTAACGAAGATATATTTACTGCCATTGCTTTAAAGGATATCATTGTTCATACACCCTACCAGAACTTCCTTCCAGTAATTCGTTTTTTTAGTGAGGCATCTATTGACAATAATGTAGAAGAAATTTATGCTACTGTTTACCGGGTAGCCCATGATTCAATGATTGTAAATTCGTTGATCACTGCTGCAAAAAACGGAAAAAAAGTTACCGTATTTGTAGAATTAAAAGCCCGGTTCGACGAGGAGAATAACCTAAAGTGGGCAAGCAAAATGAAAGAAGCCGGCGTTAAAATAATCTACAGTATTCCCGGACTAAAAGTACATGCAAAAATAGCATTAATAAAAAGGCGGGAAAATAACAGGCTAAAATATTATGGCATATTTTCTACCGGAAATTTTAATGAAATCACGGCAGGTATATATACTGATCATATATTACTAACTACCAATGCCGGTATGGTAAGAGAACTGGAAATGTTATTTTTATTCTTTAGCTTTCGTGTAGTTCCTAAAAAATATAAAGCTTTGCACTTTGATCATTTATTGGTTGCACAGTTCAACCTACAGGCAAAATTTTTGCAATTGATAGAACAGGAAATGGAGTTGGCAAAGCAAGGCCTTGAAGCTACTATTATTATCAAAATTAATAACCTGGAAGAGCAGGTAATGATTAATAAATTATACGAAGCCTCTAACGCAGGTGTAAAAATTAACCTGATTGTAAGAGGCATTTGTTGCCTTATACCGGGTGTGGTAAACCTAAGTGAAAATATAACAGTTACCAGAATTGTGGACAGGTATTTAGAACATGGCCGCCTATTTGTATTTGGAAACAATGGATCCCCCCGGGTATTTATGGGTTCTGCAGACTGGATGAACAAAAGCATGTATTTCCGGATAGAAGTTTGTTTCCCTGTTTATGACGAAAAAATAAAAAAAGAACTTTTACAAATACTGGATTTACAGTTATTAGACAATGTAAAGGCTGTTACTATAAACGAACAAATGCAGAATATAAAAGCAGTAGCTAAAAGTGATGAGCCAAAAATAAGGTCGCAAAAAGTAATTTACGAAAGCTTGAATTATTAATTTATTTACATAAAAAAATTCACCAACTAATACATATATTTTTCAGTTATTTGCATAAAAATAAAAATGCCAGGTTCAAAAAAATTACTCTTTTTTTGATTGGTTTATCAATTCTAAATAATCAACTATGCCTCAGTTAAAAATCACTTCCCCGGTTTTACTTTTAATGTTTTTAATTTTTATTAGTTGCAAAAACAAACAGCCTTACAAAAGCCCCGCTGGATACGATATCAACAAGCCCGAAAAATTTGTAATGAACAGTTCGTTAAAAGAAATTTCGGGTATAACATTTATAAAAGGAAAAGAAGATGTGCTGTATGCCATTGAAGATGAAGGAGGAAAATTATTCTCAGTTACACCTGGAAGTGAT
Organism: Chitinophagaceae bacterium; assembly: GCA_043745055.1. Taxonomy (GTDB): domain Bacteria; phylum Bacteroidota; class Bacteroidia; order Chitinophagales; family Chitinophagaceae; genus Ferruginibacter. The sequence continues at coordinate 4,723 of JAYTTM010000517.1, forward strand.
AAATTAAGCCATTCAAAATTTGGCAAAAAAGGCGATTATGAAGATATAACAATATTAAATGACAACTTAGTTACAGTATTAAGAAGTGATGGCTCTTTATTTACTTTCTCTGTAAATGAAATTGGGAAAGAAAAAATTGATAGCGTAAAGGAATATGAAAATATTTTACCGGAAGGGGAATATGAAGGATTATTCGCCGACAGTACTAAACTAATTGCCTTATGTAAAAATTGTCCGGATGATAAGCAAAAAAAAGAAGTTTCCGTTTATACACTGCAACATGTTCACGGAGATTCTTTGACTATTACCAATACATTTAAAGTAGATATCTCCATTATTCAACCAACAGATGAAAATGGAAAAGTAAAATTTCATCCTTCGGGCATTGCCAAAAATCCTATAACACATGAATGGTATATTATTTCATCGGTAAATAAATTACTGCTTATACTGGATGAGCAGTGGAAAGCAAAAGACTATTATCCCCTTGATCCAACTTTATTTAAACAACCCGAAGGAATTACATTTAATAGCAAAGGTGATTTGTATATTTCCAACGAGGGCGGAGATGGTGACGCCAATATTTTATTGTTCAGGTATCAGAAATAATTAGCACCGTTAGTTAAGGTATGATTACCATTATTTATCTTACTGGCAATACAATAGTGAGTGTTGTTCCTTCCCCCTCCTTTGTCTCTACTTTTATTTCACCACCATGCGCTTTTACAATGTCATAACTCAAACTCAATCCCAATCCTGTTCCCTGCCCGGTGGGTTTGGTAGTAAAAAAGGGTTGAAAGATTTTATCTAATACCTTTTGTGGGATTCCGTTTCCATTATCTGCAACTTTTATTATGACCTCACCCCCAGCCCCTCTCCCAGAGAGAGGGGAGCGGCTTGTGCTAACGGTTACTGTTGGCTCGTATCCATTACCGCTGAGCTTTTTCTTTTCATCCACTGCATAAAAAGCATTCGTCAATAAATTCAAAATCACCCTTCCAATATCCTGCGGTATAATATTTATTGTTCCAATACTTTCATCAAAATCAGTGTTTATGGTGGCATTGAATCTTTTGTCTTTAGCTCTTAACCCATGATAACATAAACGGATGTATTCATCACATAACGCATTGATATCGGTTAGCT
>JAYTTM010000518.1:0-1614 GCA_043745055.1 Chitinophagaceae bacterium
TTGCGATAAGGTCTCTCCAATTTTGTATTGCATCAGACGGTCACATTCCATCAACTAAAATTCTCATCCGATTCAATTAGGACTTATTTTCAAGTTTAACAAGCTGATTTTTTTTTGAAAAATTCATTTTCATTGACTTTATGTACGACATTTTACAACTGAACGACATGCTCGTTCCTGAGCTGCACGATATTGCTGAGCAGCTTGCCATACCCAACTTTAAGAAATTAGAAAAGCAGGATTTGGTTTATAAAATTTTAGAAAAGCAATCGGTAAGTACTCCCGAAACGCCTGCCACAGCTGGGGAAAAGCCCAAGCGGAAGCGTATTGTAAAACCAATTGAAGGTGCTGAGGAACCAGTAAGCGAAAAACCTAAGGCAGAAATAAAAGCAGAGGCAAAGCCCGAACATAAACCCATTAAAAAGGTTGAGGTTATTGCAGATAAAAAAAAGCTGGTTCACAAAAAGCCGGAACCTGAAAACGAAGAAGAGGAGGAAGATCTTCAACCTATTACAAACGAACAAAGTACTATCCCTGCCGCCATTGCATCTTTATTGCAGGAAGAAGATGACATACAGCAGCAACAACCCGAGCTGCAAAGTCAGGAAACAAACATGCCGCAATATCCGGCCAAGCAATACCAGCAAAGAAGAGACAACCAGGTTTTTAATATTGAGTTTGATGGCGTTATTTTAGGCGAGGGTGTTTTGGAAATGATGCCCGACGGATACGGCTTTTTACGCAGCAGCGATTATAACTATCTTTCTTCTCCCGATGATATTTACGTATCTCCTTCACAAATAAAATTATTTGGTTTAAAAACCGGCGATACGGTTTACGGATCTGTACGTCCGCCAAAAGAAGGTGAAAAATATTTTGCTTTGTTAAAAGTAGAAACCATCAATGGTAAAAGTCCGGATGAAGTACGAGACAGGGTTCCATTCGATTACCTAACACCGTTGTTCCCTTTTGAAAAGCTGAATCTAACAACACAATCCAATAATTACAGCACAAGGATAATGGATTTGTTTACACCCATTGGTAAAGGCCAGCGTGGATTAATTGTAGCCCAGCCAAAAACGGGTAAAACAATGTTGCTGAAAGAATTGGCCAATGCCATTGCCGAAAATCACCCTGAGTGCTACCTGATGATTGTACTGGTAGATGAAAGACCGGAAGAGGTTACAGATATGGAAAGAAGCGTAAAGGCAGAAGTAATTGCCAGCACTTTTGATGAGCCGGCAGAAAAGCATGTAAAAGTTAGCACCATTGCCTTGCAAAAAGCAAAGCGACTGGTAGAGTGCGGCCACGATGTGGTAATATTATTAGATAGCATTACAAGGCTTGCAAGGGCTCACAATACAGTTGCGCCATCAAGCGGTAAAGTACTGAGCGGTGGTGTTGAAGCCAACGCGATGCAAAAACCTAAACAGTTTTTTGGAGCAGCACGTAAAATAGAATTTGGTGGTTCGCTCACCATTATTGCAACAGCCCTGGTAGATACCGGTAGCAAAATGGATGAGGTAATTTTTGAAGAATTTAAAGGTACCGGTAACATGGAGTTGCAACTCGACAGAAGGCTAAGCAACCGTCGCATTTATCCTGCCATTGATA
>JAYTTM010000519.1:0-5865 GCA_043745055.1 Chitinophagaceae bacterium
TTTGGCAACTGCTATTAGAACCGGCATTATATTATTAATTACCTGGGGCATAGTATTTTTTAAAGGCAATGCAGTTGGTATTGGAAATTTAAGTAAAAACAACTGGCTGTTTCTTACTTTATCAGCAATTGCCACCGGCTTATCCTGGCTATTTTATTATAAGGCACTACAATTAGGCAAAGTATCCGAAGTAACAGCCATTGATAAAGGCAGCATTGTATTTACTATTTTACTTTCCTTTTTTTTTTTAAAAGAACCAATTACAATTAAATTAATGGTTGGCGCCGGATTGGTTGTTGCCGGTATGTTGGTAATTGTTTGGAAGTGAATTTAACTGGCTTTATTGATAGAAGTCTTTTAAATAGCATAAACACTGTTTAACCACCTTTTAACCCACAATGCGTATTATTTATAAACATTAGCGTGCACCTTTGTTTTAACACATGTTAAATGAAAACAGACCAATGCGTTCCTCAACAATAAAATGGATCATCTTATTATCAACCATTGTGATAGGCTTATTGGTGGTTACACAACTATTCTGGCTTAATAAAATTTACAATTATGAGCAAAAAGAATTTAACACCGGCGTTGTAAAAAGCATAAAAGGATTTTATGAAGCATTCGAAATTACCAATTCCACTGCCAGCCATTTACAAAATTTAATAGAAAAACCAAACAGCAATACCTATCTTTTTAGAATTGACAGTATTCCGCCAACAGATTCGCTTATAAGCAACCTGGTAAATAACTTAGAAGACTTTGGCGTATTTGCAGATTGCAAAATGGCTTTATACAGTAAGGATTTACACAGGTATATTCTCCAGCAATATTTACCAACTGCCGGCACAAAACATCCTGGCAATACTGATAATGAACTTGCTTTTTATAACAAAGAATATACTTATGTGCAGTTGTATTTTCCGCATCGATCCCAGTATATTTTAAATGAAATGAGTTGGTGGATTGCTTCCAGTGTACTTTTATTAATCATATTAATTGCGCTGGGAGTAAGTATGTTTCACTTGTTCCGGCAAAAGTTTTTAAACGAAATTCAACATGATTTTATTCAAAATGTAACACATGAATTTCAAACGCCCCTCACTACTTTAACGGTTGGATTAGACATTATTTCTAAACCTTCTATAATTCAACATCCCGAAAAACTGGAAAAGTATACCAGATTAATGCAGGGGCAAACGGCCTATCTTAAACATCATATCGACAACCTGATGAGGGTATTGAAAACCGAGGCAAACGGTTTGGTAATGCAAAAAGAAATGATGGCACCAAATGAATTAATTAAAAATGCAGTTACTCAATTATATGCCGCCATCGAAGAAAAGCATGCCAATATACAATTACACCTGGAAGAAGTAAATGAGACTATCTTTATGGATACCAGCAGTGTATTTGTAGCCATTCTTAACGTAATTTCAAATGCTATCAAATACTCAAAAAATCCTTTGGTTCTAATTGAAACAACAATGAGTAATGGCGTGTTTCGTATTTCTGTAAAAGACAATGGCATTGGTATTGCAGAGCGATACCAGCAAAAGCTTTTTAAAAAATTTTACCGTGTGCCTACAGGCGATGTACACAATGTAAAAGGCCTGGGACTGGGTTTGTATTTTGTAAAAAAAGTAGTAACTGCACACAAGGGAACTATAACAATAAAAAGTATTGAAGATATTGGAACAGAATTTATAATTGAATTGCCTAAACAATAAATAAGCACACTATGTCAGCAATAAAAGCGTCTATATTATTTGCAGAAGATGATGCAAGCCTTGCCTTTATGGTAAAGGATAGCCTGGAAGATGAAGGATATAAAGTATTGCATTGTGCAGATGGACAAACAGCCATTGATGCATTTGATAAAACAAAATTCGACATCTGTTTATTAGATATTATGATGCCTAATAAAGATGGCTATACGGTAGCAAAAAAAATCCGGCAGCAGAGTGATGTAATACCCATTATTTTTTTAAGTACCAAAAGCCAGGTGGAAGACAGACTAAAAGGATACGAAACGGGTGCAGATGATTATTTAGCCAAGCCTTTTAGCATGCCGGAGTTATTAAAAAAAATTGAAGTTTTTTTACGTCGTTCAAAAAAATTATTTGCTGATACAGCCGAGGTATTTAAAATGGGCAACATAGTTTTTTCTCCGGCAGAATTAAGAATCACCACAGCTGCTGAAACATTTACCATTACCCAAAAAGAAGCTGATCTTTTTAAGTTTTTTTGCGAACACCAAAACAAAGTGGTTAAAAGGGAAGAAGTGTTGTTGAATGTTTGGGGAAAAGATGATTTTTTCCTAGGCAGAAGCATGGATGTTTTTATGACCAAATTGCGCAAATATTTAAAAACAGACCCTGCTGTTAGTCTGGAAACAATACATGGCGTGGGTTTCAGATTTTCTGTTCCAAAGTGAGATTAATTAATATAGATTAATCAAAAAAACTACTCCCTGCCGTATAACCTGATTAGGTAGTAATTCTTTAAAATTCTCAAAGTTTTTTAGGGTTACTTTTATAGTATAAAAAAATACATCACCTATTTTTATCACAATCCGCTACCTTTGAATTTCACCTGTTATGTCTGTAATTCAATACAGTCAATAGTTTCAGTGTCATTAACCTTGGGATAACACACCTTAATAATCTATTAACTAAAGAAAGATTCAATTTTACAAAGTCAGACAATTCTGACATAAATTTTCTTACCAATGCAAAAAAGGTCTCTACAGTTACTGGTGATGGTACTTATCACAATCCATTCAGTAAATGGTCAACCAGCAACAGATACCATCCGTCTTTCACTTCCGGATGCTGAAAAAATCTTCCTTCAGAAAAATCTTTCTTTACTGGCCGCCAAATATAATATTAATGCCAGCCAGGCGCTTGTAGAGCAAGCCAAATTGTGGGATAATCCTATTTTAAGTACCGATCAAAATATTTACGATGGTGCTAAAGGTGATGGTAAGTTTTTTGCCCATGAAGCCAACAGAGGAACTTTTTTTATACAGGTTACGCAGCTTATCCGCACTGCGGGAAAAAGAACCAAACTGGCACAGTTGGCAACAGATAATACCACTTTGGCAAAAGAACAATTTGATGATGTAATGCGTAGCCTTCGTTATGTATTACGCAACGATTTACTGGAAATAAATCATCAACTAAAAATTAAAAAAGTGTATGATGGCGAGATTACAGAATTACAGCGTTTAATAACCGGCATGGATGCTGAGCTAAAGGCAGGTAATATTGCCTTAAAAGACAACATGCGCTTAAAAGCCTTGCTGTTTAATTTACAAAATGAACTGGTGAATATAGAGTCTGCAATACAACCTGCAGAAAATGAGTTGAAATTATTATTGCAATCAACTGACAGTAGTTTTATTGCACCAAGCTTAAGCTACCATTTTGGAGAATTAACCACGGCTTCGATACCTTCTATGGATAGCCTTATAAATAAGGCCATGCAAAACAGGCCTGATGCTAAAATAGCCCAAACAGCATTGGACTTCCAGAAAAATAATCTGATTTATCAGAAAGCATTGGCAAAACCGGATATCAGTATTGGAACAGAATACGATCAACGAAGCAGTTACAATCCCAATTATGTTGGATTGGCCATTTCATTACCACTCAATATTTTTAATAAAAACCAGGGAAATATTAAAGCTGCCCAATTCAACATCAAACAACAGGAAGTACTAACTGGTCTACAATACAGCAAAATTCAAAGTGAAATAAATTCGGTAGTAACAAAATTTAAATACCTGCAAAAGGTAAATAACTTGCAGCAATTAGACTTTTCTCAAAAATACGACAGTCTTTTTCAGAACATATTAAAAAGCTATCAGGCAAGGCAAATTAGTTTATTGGAATTCATCGATTTTATCGACGCCTATAAGGATACCAAACTTAAGCTGATAGAGCAACACAATAACCTGATAAAATCCATAGAAGATATTAATTTTACTACCAACAGCACGGTTATACCCATTCAATAAATTTTAATAAAAAAATTATGCACTTAATAAAATATGCAGGATACCTGCTATTTTTTAGCGGACTAATATTATCCTGCAAAAACAAACAAACTGAGGCACCCAAAGATGACAGGGTTTGCATAACTGATTCGCTGGCTAAAATTGTAAGCATAGATACAGCCAACATCAGCATTGTTGATGATGAGTTAAAACTAAGCGGCGAAATAAATTTTGATGATAAAAAGGTTTCCAAAGTGTATCCGTTTAGCAGCGGACAGGTACTACAGGTAAACGTTTCTGTTGGAGATAAAGTGAACAAAGGACAAATTCTGGCAATCATTAAAAGCGCCGATATATCAGGCAATTACAGTGATCTTTCAACTGCCGGCAATGATGTTGCCATTGCAAAAAAACAAATGGACAATCAGGAATCTTTATTTAAAAACGGCATAGCTAGCGAGCGGGAATATATTGAGGCAAAAGAGAATTATCAGAAGGCCGTAACAGCTGCTTCCAAATTAAAAAATCAAATAGAAATTAACGGTGGTGGCCGAACTTCTTCCAGTGGTACCTATATGATTACGGCTCCCATCAGTGGATATGTAGTAGAGAAAAAAATAAACCAGGGTGGTTTTATACGAAGTGATGCCAACGACAATTTATTTACTGTAGGCGATATCAGTGATGTGTGGGTATGGGCAAATGTATATGAAACAGATATTGCCAAAATAAAAAAAGGATACCCGGCTGCAGTTACCACATTGGCATATCCTGACAGCACATTTTATGGAGTGGTGGATGAGGTAAGCAACATTTTAGATCCCGTTACAAAAGTGATGAAGATAAGAGTGAAACTTCCTAATAACAAAGGAATACTGAAGCCGGAAATGTTTGCCAATATTATTATCACCAATAAAGAAGGCATCAAAGCAATTTCAGTTTCTTCAAAAGCAATCGTATCTGAAAATGGAAAAAATTATGTGATAATTTATAAAGATAAGTGTGATTTAAAAGTACAGGCTATAGAAATTCTAAAAACAATTGCAGACAAAACTTTCATTAAAGCTGGCTTACAACAAGGCGATAGAGTTATTTCTAAAAACCAGATTTTATTGTTTAAGGCATTAACAGAAAAATAAAATGAGCAAAGAAAATTCACCTCATATTTTAAATTCATCTGCAAACCTTTTAGGTATTTGTTTTCTTATCCTCACTTCTATCCAGGTATTAAAACTAAAAGAAACAACCATAATTGATGATGTGCTGGCATTTGCAATTCTACTGTTTATGGCAAGTTGCATTCTATCATTTCTCTCTATGACCAGGAAGCAGATTGTACATAAACGCTACGAATTGATTGCGGAATATATTTTTTTAGGTGGCTTATTTTCTATGTTTATAACAACTATGCTTATAACGTTTAACATTATCAAATAATGCTAAACCCTGCCATTCAAATATTAAATTGATAAATTAAAATGCATTCATGAATAAGTTCATTAAAAATATTATACACTTTTCGCTACGGCACCGTTACCTGGTGTTTTTTTTAACTGCAGTGATAGCGGTGATAGGTATTTTCAGTTACAAAGAAACGCCCATTGAAACATTTCCTGACGTAACCAATACCCAAATCATCATCATTACCCAGTGGCCAGGAAGAAGCGCTGAAGAGGTGGAAAAATTTATTACTATTCCGCTGGAAGTGGAACTAAACTCAGTGCAGAAAAAAATAAACCTGAGAACTAATTCTTCTTTTGGACTCAGCTATATTACCCTCATTTTTGATGATGATGTGGACGATGCGTTTGCACGCCAGCAGGTGATGAGCCGCATTATCAACGCAGATCTTCCCGAAGGCGTAA
>JAYTTM010000520.1:0-1612 GCA_043745055.1 Chitinophagaceae bacterium
CTCATTATAATAAAATTAAGGAGAGAGTATTTCTACTCCCTCCAGTTTTTCAATTTATATTGTTGATAATGTGTCAGCAGATAAAACTTTATTTTGTTCTACTTCTGATTCTTTCTGTAACTTTTCTACTTCTTTCATAGCATCTTCTTGAGCTTTTGTAATGAATACATTGTACTCTGCTTTCAACTTATCATCTTCCATAGTATAAAACTTTGTATCATGCATTGCTTTCCAATAGCGCGCTTGCAATTCTACTTCCAATACTTGCTCTCTCATGTATTCTAACCTTTCTTTTTGGGCTTTTTGTTGATTTGCCATCTTTTTTTCTTTTGTTTTTTTATAAATGATCCAATTAATCTTCCTTCATGTGCCATTTGGTGGTGTTTTCTACATAATGTTATTAAAGCATTATCGGGAACCTCCCACGGCAACTTATCTTCTAAATAGTATTTGTGATGTACTTCAAGTCCTTTCGTTTCTAAACATCTTCTACATTTGTAAGAATCTCTTTTAAGGATAATCTTTCTTTTATTCTTCCAGAGCTTATCCTTAAGAAGCTCTTTGTAAATTGCTTTTGTTATTTTAAACATACCAAAGGTTATACAGAGTTTTATTTCTGTTTTTAAAAATTAAGAACTATAAAGAATACTATCCTCTCTTGTTTGTTTCCTGTTCTTCTAACGGTTTCTTTCCCTTTAGATCGAGTACAAATCAATTACCTAGGTGATGTAAAAACATCTTTTAGCTAATAACAGGTATCTTACCAAGTATTGTAAGTATTTTTATTCAGCCGCCATCTCGAGAAATCCATGCAACCTACCCATTACTGGGATTTAACTTTGGGCTCGAGTACAGGAACTAAAACTTTATAATAATATTGTAATGCAAATGTACGAAGTTTATTTCATTCTACCAAATCTTTTTAAAAATAAAAAAGCCCTATAGAAATAGGGCTCGGAAATACTTGGTAATTTAGGGGAAACGTAATAAAGAAAAGCAATGGTTATAAAATAACTGTCATCTCCTTTCTATTGTCGCTCACACGTCCGAAACGTTACTAAAGTGTAAAGGTACAACTATTATTTGAATATACCTAATAATTTATGTGATTCCAGAGGGGATTGAACCCCCGACGACATCAATTTGAAATTTGACCGCTCTTCCTCTGAGCTATGGAATCATAATAGTTTTACAGATCTATCAACTGATGGTATAGCCCGTAGACCTAACCAATGCAAAGATAATACAAATAATTCATATTACTGTATTTTTATTTTATTATCTTTATCTATAGTCCAAGTCTCAAAAGAAACCTTACCTTCTTCTATAGCCTTTTTAATCCTATTCTGAACCTTTGTTCTTTGAGCGGAACCAACCTTTACATCTGCAAATATAATTGAAATTTCGCCATCTGAGGTATCTCTAAACTCACTCATACCTTTGAATATAATATAATCAATAGGAGCTCCAGAAAATTTACAATCACTCATGGAATAAGGAAAGTCTGGGAACATAGGGATCATCTGTTCAGTTACTTGTCCTCGAGTTACTGATTTACTTTGTTGTATGGCTCGTGCTCTTTCAATTTTTATATCCTTTGTTATTTCTTTTT
>JAYTTM010000521.1:0-5857 GCA_043745055.1 Chitinophagaceae bacterium
TATACATTGTTTAATTTAGGGGCTGAAACATTACAATGAAATTAACACTTGCTTTTTTGCAACTAGTCCGCTGGCCCAACCTGCTTTTTATTATAATTACCCAATTGCTATTTTATTATTGTATTATTTTTGCTACCCTGCCGCCCGATTATTTTCAATTGCCTTATGCTTTAAATGCCTGGGTTTTGTATTTATTGATAGCTGCATCGGTTTGTATTGCAGCAGGTGGGTATATCATCAATGATTATTTTGACATCAATATTGACCAGGTAAATAAACCTGAAAAAAGGATTGTTGAAAAAATTATTAAACGACGCACCGCCATATTATTGCATTGGTTTTTTACCCTTGCAGGCATTGGTATTAGTTTCTATGTTTCTTTACAAACAAATTTTATAATTGTGTTGGCAAATATTGGTTGTGCAGCATTGCTCTGGGTTTATTCCACCACTTTTAAAAAGAAATTACTGTCTGGTAATATAATTATTTCAGCACTCACCGCCTGGACTATTTTGGTACTGTACTTTGCTGTAAATCCTATCTTTCATATTCGCCACTATCAACCTTACCAGCTGCAAACAGCTATGAAGACTATCTTTAAATTTGCTGTGTTGTATGCAGGTTTCGCTTTTATTATTTCATTGATAAGAGAAGTGGTTAAAGATATGGAGGATATGGAAGGCGATGCCCGCTATGGTTGCAAGACGATGCCTATTGTTTGGGGAGTGCAGGCCAGCAAGGTATTTGCAGCAGTATGGCTGGTGGTGTTGATAGGTGCTATAGTAATTGTGCAGTTTTATGTATTACATTCTGGCTGGTGGTGGAGTGCATTGTATAGTTTATTATTACTGGTAGTTCCATTGCTCTGGTTGCTTAATCAATTGTACAAGGCGCAAAACAGTAAAGACTTTCATAACATCAGCAAAGCAATAAAAATAATTATGCTGGCGGGAATTCTTTCTATGATTATTTTGCAGTTTTATTTGTAGGATGAAAAGGAATTTCCGTTGAAAATGCTTTTTACTACCTGTGTTTTTCTATTCAAAAAAATGTATTATCACTTTGTAAATGAACCAACCTAAAAATTTAACCTGCCTGGATAATGGGGTAATCCTTGCTTCTCAATCGCCGAGGCGAAAGCAGCTGCTGGAGTGGGCAGAAGTTCCATTTAAAATTATTGTTCATTCAACAGATGAGTCTTATCCTGCTGAGCTTTCTGTGGAGGAAGTTGCAATCCATATCGCCAAAAACAAAGCCCTTGCGGTGCAGGCTTTTATCAATGAAAATGCAACAACCGCTAATAAGAAAATTATACTTGCAGCAGATACCATTGTTGTACTCGGCAACGAAATTATTGGCAAGCCAACTGACAGGCAAGATGCCATAAATATTCTGCAAAAATTATCTGGTCAGCGGCATAAAGTTATTACCGGTGTGGTACTATTGGATGATGAAAAAGAAGTGGCTTTTGCTGATACTACTGAAGTGGAATTTCATCCGTTAACTAGGGAGCAAATAATATTCTATGTAGATAAATACAGCCCTTATGATAAGGCCGGAGCTTATGCCATACAGGAGTGGATTGGCGTTGTAGGAATACATTCCATTAAGGGAGATTTTTACAATGTAATGGGGCTGCCTGTAAGTAAAGTAGTACAGGCTTTACAACACTGGTAATGGTGTTTCTAATAATTAAAATAAATTTCTGTGGCACCATAACCATAAGCGGCTGTATATTGGTTTACAAAAGATTTTACTTCTTTTTTTGTCCGTAGAATAGCCTGTATTTCATCCCTTAATTTTCCTGTTCCCACACCATGTATAATAGTAAGGGAAGGCTGGTAATGTGCTGTAGAAAGATCGTAATATTTCTCAAACTCTTTTAACTGGATGGTGAGTATTTCAAAGTTGCTCAGGTGCTTCCAGCTGTCTGTTAATTTTTCAATATGCAAATCAACCACGGACCTTGCAGGTGGAAGGTTTTGCTTGATTTTTCCTGCATCATACACCCTATAGCCTGCATTGCCCAACGTGCTCAAATCCACTTTTTCTTCATCTACTTTATCTGGGTATTCCTCAAACAGCAGATAGGAAAAAGTTGGCTCGTTTTTCAATTGTATTTCTTCAATTTTTTTGAATAATTGTTTGCCTTTTATTTTCAAGGAAGCTTCGTAATGAGGCGCTTTCTTTTTATCGGGGTTGGATAAAAAGAATTCAAAATGAAACCGGGGATTATCACTCAGGTCTTCAAATTTTACATCGTGTAAATAAAAGTCGTTGAATGGAAGTATTTCATTGCTAAGTTCAAAATTATTATCTCCGCCAAAAAATAATATATAGGTAAATTTAAAGGCAGTATTGGTTTGATTTAACAAATGAATTTTAAATTTCTCTACCACATCATCATCAAAAACATCCTTATCGAATATGGGCAAAAAAGAAATGAATACGCCTGCATTGGTTTTGGAGACAATGTTTGCTTTTTCAGGTTTCACATTGTCAATAAAAATTCTTTTTTTTTCCGCTTTTCTTTTTTCTGTAAACATCCTGAAATAGGGGAAATCAATCTGATCCAAATAAGCAGGAAACTTTACTCCCTTCACTTCTATCATTACCATTTTTTCATTGATAATGTCAATCACTTTGCCTTCTTCATTGGTATGCAGTACAATTATTTTGTCGCCTGTTTGGTATTTCATTCTATAAAGTATTCTATGTGCTTTTACAATTCGCAAAGTTATGCTTACCGTGTTGTTAATGGTATGACTTGTAAAAGTTAAATTTTAATCAGAAGTGATATTGGCTATTATGTGTAAAGGTCGATTTGTCTTTAAGAATTGTTGATAAAAGTTCAAAAAAGGTATGCCGTACAAGTGAGTGACACAACGATGATGCCATAAAAAACAACCGCCGGTCTCAAAAAAAATTAAGAAGCCAATTTACTTTTTCTATACCCATACAACAGGTAAATAATTAAGCCAATAAAAAGCCAGCTTGCAAACCAGGCCCAGTTCCTGGAAGTCATGCCGGTAAGGAGATACATGCAGGTTGTTAAGCCAAGCAACGGTATAAGTGAATACTTTTTTACAAAGGCAAGGATGCTGATGAAAAAGCAGCTTATCCAGAATATAATGGTAGAAACGTTGAGTGTTTGCTTGGCAGTTAATGCGGCATTCAGGTTATTTTGTAGGATGGCCGGCTTGTTAACATCCAGCCCGGCAACAGCAGCTTTCGATTCAGCTTCGGTTAAATGAAAGGTAGATATTTCGTTGAAATAATTGTGATTGAACAAATACAAAATTGCAAGGCTGGCAATAATTATCAATGGAAAAATAAACTGCCCGTTAATGAATGGGATGTGAAATTTGCCAGCTTCTTTTTCTCTTCTTGGAATGAGTAAAACGCCACCGCAAACCAGTACAAATGCAAATAAAGTGGCAATGCTGGTAAAGTCCAGTACAAATGTTTTGTCTGTAAATAATATAGGCACGCCTACTACAAATCCTGTTACAATTGTGGAGAAAGAGGGGGTTCTGTATTTGGGGTGAATTTTTTGAAAAACTGGTGGCAGCAAGCCATCCCGGCTCATGCTTAGCCAAATACGTGGCTGTCCCATTTGAAAAACCAGCAGTACACTCGTCATGGCAACAACGGCTGCAATGGCTACAAAAAACTGCATCCAGCCTACGTTTAGGTTTTGTTTTTCAAAAATAAATGCCAGCGGATCTCCAACGCCTTCAAAGCCATGGTAGTTAACGGCGCCTGTTAATACAAGGGTAAGCAGTATGTACACAATGGTGCAAATAACCAGCGACAGAATCATACCTCTTGGTAAATCTCTTTGTGGATTTTTACTTTCTTCGGCTAATACACTCACCGCATCAAAACCAATGTAGGCAAAAAATACACCACTAACGGCGGCCATTACACCGCTAAATCCATTGGGCATAAAAGATCTTACACCTAAGTCGTTGGCTGGTGTCCAGTTTCCGGTAAGTCCGTTAGAAAATACCAGGAAGCCACCAACCAATATTACCAATGCCACCACAATCATCTTTAATATTACCATTACATTGCTAAAGTTGCGGCTCTCTTTAATACCCCTGAACACCAATGCAGTTATCAGCAAATTGATTACAATGGCAGGCAAATCAAAGATGATGTGTAATCCGCCAATGATGGGCGCTTTGTTCCAGGCTTCATGCACATCTTCATTGGTGCTGCCAGCGTCAAGTGCATGCTTTACTTCCATGTAACTGGTGCTTAAATATTCAGGTAAATGAATGTTTATTTTTTGTAAAAAGGACGTAAAATAATCACTCCAGCTGTAGGCTACATAAATATTGCCGATGGAATATTCCATGATTAAAGCCCAGCCAATCATCCAGGCAAATAATTCACCAAACGAAGCGTAGGCGTAGGTATAAGCGCTACCGGCAACAGGAATACGGCTGGCAAATTCAGAATAACAAAACGCAGTAAATGCACAGGCAATGGCTGTTATTACAAACAAAATAACTACTCCCGGTCCGCCATGAAATACTGCACCACCCAGGCTGCTGAAACTACCTGCACCCAGGATGGCTGCGATGCCAAAAAATGTTAGATCTTTAAGGGTAAGTACTCTTTTTAATCCGCCACCACCATGTGCATCATCGCTTCCTTCTGCTAAAATATTGGATATCTTCTTTGTTCTGAATAAAGAATTAGACATGTTAGGCTTGGTTTAATAAAAAAGGAAATTAACGAAATTATTTTTAGTTGCAGCAAAATGCTTTTATAGGAAATGTTTTAATACCGGAATAATTTTATGAAAATGGTCTAGGGGTTTTGGCAAGCAACTGCAGGATGAAAAATTTTGTTTTTTGAATTAATTATTGGGAGAGGTAATCCAATGATGTTTTAATTACTTCATACACTTTATCCAGTTCTGCATCGGTTATACAATAGGGCGGCATTACATAAATAATATTACCCAACGGGCGAAGAAACACTCCATTGTTCATAAAATATTGATAAGCCACCATTTGAATGCTATTGAAGTAAGAGCTGTTTTCTGCAGTATTTAATTCTATGGCCAGGATGGTCCCTCTTTGCCTTATTTCCTTTATAAAAATATGGGTTTGGATGGTTTGGGCAAATGCAGTGTGCCTTACTGAAATATGTTGAATTTGCTGCTGGCATTTATCCGCTATCAACAGCTCCATGCTTGCATTGGCTGCCGAACAGGCCAATGGGTTGGCTGTATAAGAATGGCCATGGAAGAAGGTTTTAGCTGTTTCATCTGCATAAAATGCATCAAAAATTTGCTGGGTGCAAACGGTAACACCTAATGGCATAAACCCACCGGTAATGCCTTTTGATAAACATATTATATCGGGCTGTTGTTGAAGATATTCTATGGCAAAGTTTTTTCCTGTTCTGCCAAAACCTGTCATTACTTCATCGGCAATGCAAAGTATATTTTTCTCTTTAGCAATCGATAATAATTCATCCAAATAAACTGGTTCATACATTAGCATACCTGCAGCGCCTTGCACAAGTGGTTCAAAAATAAATGCCGCAACATTATCATTGGCTGCAAGCGCCGTTAACTGTAGTTTAAGTGCCTCAATATTATTTTCAGTAGGAATGGGAATATGAATTACTTCAAACAGATAGTTGTTAAATGCAGCATTAAATGCATTTCTCTCTGCCACACTCATGGCGCCAAACGTATCACCATGATAAGCATTTTCAAAAGCAATTATTTTAGTTTTGTGGGTGATGCCCTGGTTGTGCCAATATTGGATAGCCATTTTTAAAGCCACTTCCACACAGGTGCTGCCATCATCCGAAAAAAATACTTTTGCAAAAT